>DTYS01000299.1 GCA_012961755.1 Candidatus Latescibacterota bacterium | reverse complement strand
TGGTAGAGGATAGGGTGTTGGTCCTTGTGGAGTCGGCGAACCCTGTAGAGACGTGAGCTTCGGTCCTCTCGGACCGTCGCTAAGGTGGTATGTGCAAGCACATGAGATGCACGATATAAAGGGGGCTGATATGTATGGACGCTCCAGAGGTATCTGGATAGAGGACGGACTCATAATCCTCTCCCTCCTCACCCTCTGGCCCAGGATACTGGGCTGGAGGGGGGCCATATTCCCCTTGCTCCAGTACATAGCCCTTGGGGTTTTGGTCGGGATATTGGTCAGGAGGGTCAGAAGGTTCCGTAAGGCTAAGACACAACTTTAGGGGGTCCTATGCCGAAGGAGATCGGTCAACAGGTAGTACTTCCCCTTAGCAAGGCTATAGAATTGAGCGCTAAGAGCATAAGGGTGAGACTGGGGAGGTCGTTGATAACGATGAGCGGTATAATCTTAGCTATAGCCTTCCTTACTTCCATCGGCACGTCCAACGCTGTCCTGGACAGGCTCCGCCACGTGGACGATCCGAAGGTTCAATCCGTGCTCCAGGCTAAGGGGCTCGACCTCGACTCCGAGGCCGTCCACGAGGAGAGGGCAAGGAACACTTGGCTCGTGGTGCTCTCGCTCCTGGTGTGCCTGGTAGGGATCTGGAACTCTATGCTCATGTCCGTGACAGAACGCTTCCGCGAGATAGGGACCATGAAGTGCCTCGGAGCGTTGGATTCCTTCATCATAAAGATATTCCTTTTGGAGTCCTCCTTTCAAGGGGTCGTGGGAACTTTGGTGGGGATATTCTTAGGGCTGCTGCTTTCGGTCGTTACGGGCCTGGGAAGCTACGGCTCGGCGGTGCTCAAGTACTTCCCGGGGCTGGCCGTGCTCCGCTGGGGAGGACTTTCGCTCCTGATAGGTTCGGTGATATCCGTGGTGGCGGCGATATATCCGGCATACGTGGCGGCTAAGATGGAGCCGGTGGAGGCGATGAGGGTGGACAGGTAGGAGGTGGATATGGCGAGACAGACCGTAGTCCGGACCGAAGATGTGAAGAAGGTCTACCAGATGGGAGCGGTGGAGGTCGAGGCCCTCAAGGGTATAACCTTAGAGGTCTACGCCGGGGAATACATCTCGATAATGGGACCATCTGGCTCAGGCAAGACCACGCTATTCAATATGATAGGAGGGCTCGACAAGCCTACATCGGGGAGGGTATATATAGACGAGGTGGACGTCGCCCAGCTCGACGCGTACGAGCTCGCCTGGCTCAGGTGCAGGAAGATAGGTTACATATTCCAGACCTTCAACCTCATCCCAGTGATGAGTGCCCTGGAGAACGTGATGCTTCCGATGATATTCGCAGGGATGACGAGCGACGACGCCAGGGAGAAGGCGGCGGCCCTCCTGGAGAAGGTCGGGCTCGGGGACAGGCTCCTCCACAAGCCGTACGAGCTTTCTGGAGGTCAGCAGCAGAGGGTGGCAGTGGCTAGGGCCATGGCTAATGACCCTGCGATAATATTAGCGGACGAGCCTACGGGAAACCTCGACCTTAAGACCGGCACGGAGATAATAGAGCTCCTCAGGCAGATGAACGAGGAGTCCGGGGTGACCGTTATCTCCGCCACCCACGACCATAAGATGTTGAGCGTCTCCGACAGGGTGCTGTGGATAAGGGACGGTAGGGTGGAGAGGATAGCGAACAGGGAGGAGCTGCATATAGAGGTGGGCAGGATAGACGGAAAGACCGAATGACCGGTCGGGGGAGGGTTACATATAGCCTCTTGTTCAGGGGCCTGATGGTGGTCCCGCTCCTTTCCACGGGCTCGTACAGAGGCATATCGGTCCTGGAGGACCTCGCTCTGAGCATCTTCGCACCCGAGCTGACGAGCCCCGCGCGTCGCCAGGGAAGGTTCGTGAAGTGTCTGACCCCGATTGTATCCTCGGTGAAGTTCCACGGACCTTACCTCAGCCGGAACGCTAAGGTGGCCCTGAGGCCCCTCTTTTCCAGGCCTCAACTTCCCGAGTCCTACCTCAGCCGCTCCGGCCTCTTCAGGATCCATTACACCACAGAAGGCAGCGATGCGGTTCCCACCGAAGATAGGGACGGGGACGGGACCCCGGACTTCGTACAGGAGGTGGCGTCTTCGTTCGACAGCGCATACGTGCTCGAGGTGGAACTCTTAGGATACTCGGAGCCGGTAAAGGACGGGGGAGAGGGGGGGGACGACGCCTGGGATGTCTACCTCCACGACCTTGGGAACCTGAGCACTTACGGCTTCACCAACCCTGAAAGGAGGCTCGGAAATTCGTCTACGAGCTACATAGAGATGGACAACGACTTCCAGGACCCCGTCTTCCCTACCAAAGGATTAGACGCTGTACGTATAACCGCAGCACACGAGTTCTTTCACATGATACACTATACATACTACGGAAGGAGCGGATGGGAGTGGTGGATGGAGGTATCCTCAACTTGGATGGAGGATGTGGCCTACGACGATGTGAACGACTACTATAACTACCTCCCTTTCTTCTTCGATCATCCCGAACTTCCCCTCAATCGCTACGACGGGTCCCACGAGTACGGGGCCTCGGTCTTCGCCCACTTCCTGGAGGAGAGGTTCGGGAGGAATATTATAAGGAGGATGTGGGAGGAGATAGGAAGGACCCAGAGCACGAGCCTGAGGATATGGGAAAGGATATTTCCCGGGGGCTGGAGAGAAGTGATGGGCGAGTTCGCCCTCTGGAACTACTTCACCGGAAGCAGGGCGAGGCCGGACTTCTACGAGGAAGGGGAGAACTACCCCGAGGTGCGCACGGAGGAACATACCTCCCTGCCGGACTCCGGGCAGGGAAGCTTACCTTACCTGGCGTCGGTCTACCACAGGTTCCTGCCGAGGGGAGGGTCCATGAATTTCTTCCTATCCCTTCAGAAGCCCGGGGTGTGGAAGGGATGGTTCGTGTCGGACGGGGAGTGGTGGCCCGCAGGAGCAGGGGAGAGCAGGTTGGAGGGTGAGGAGAAGGTTACGTGGATAGGGGCCGTGGGGGTCACGGAGGGGAATTACGGGTACAGGTATCTTGCCTCCTACGAGGCATCCGCAGGGGACACGACGGGCACGTCCCAACAGCTTGCGGTTTTTCCCCTGCCCAACCCCTTCCTCCCGGAGGAAGGTAAGCTCGTCGTCCGTTTCCATCTGAGCGAACCCGGGAAGGTGAGCATGGAGATGTATACCATATTAGGACGACCGGTATGGAAGTACGAGGAGGAGTTTCCCCCCGGGGACGGGAGGTTATCCTGGGACGGCCGTAATTCGGAAGGGAAGCCGGTCGCAAGCGGCATCTACATCTACCTCCTGCGCTTTGGGGGGAGGACGAGGATCGGAAAGGTAGCCCTGGTCCGCTGAAGGGAACGATGGAACGACCCGTGACCTTCACCAACGAGGGCCAGCAGATAGTCGGGATCCTCCACGTTCCGGATGGAGAGGGGCCGCATCCTGGGACGGTGCTCTTTCACGGATGCACTGGTAACAAGTCGGAGGACCACTGGATATTCGTCAAGCTCGCAAGGAGGCTGTGTCGTGAGGGGTTTACGGTCCTCAGGTTCGACTTCAGGAACTCCTGCGACAGCGAAGGGGACTTCGAGGATATGACGGTCTCGGGGGAGATATCGGACGGCCTCAGGAGCTTGGAGTGGTTCTCGGAAAGACCCGAGGTGGACAGGAACAGGATAGGCCTTCTGGGCCTCAGCCTCGGAGGAGCGGTGGCAGCATGTGTGGCCGGGAGAAGTCCGCTCGTGAGGTCCTTAGTGCTCTGGTCCCCGGTATCCAAGCTTAAGGAGACATTCGAGAGGCTTATGGCGGTCAAGGGCGTGGACGTGGACAAGTTTCCGGTCGAATATGGAGGCTTCAGGTTCGGGAGGGCCTTCTGGGAGGAACTTGATAGGATCAAGCCTTTAAAGGAGATACGTTTGGTCAAGGGCCCTGTGCTCATAATCCACGGCTCCGAGGACAGGACGGTCCCGCCCATGGCCTCCGAGGAATACCAGGAGGTCCTGGAGAGCTACAGGCTCCCGTGCGAGAGGGTCGTTATAGAGGGGGCGGACCACACGTACACCGGGATGGACTACGAAGATTTGGTCATAGGGGAGACGGTGGGATGGTTTAGGAGGACCCTGGTCGAGAGGAGGATATATGCCAGACCTCAGGACGAGGTACGTGGGCCTCAAGCTTGAGACTCCCATAATTGTGGCATCCTCCGGCCTTACCGAGACCTTGGAGAAGATGAGGCTCTGCCAGGAGCACGGAGCCGGGGCCGTGGTGGTCAAGTCATACGCGGAGGAGGAGGTCATGAGGACCTCCCCTACACCACGCTACAGGATACTCCGCAGGGGGCTAGGGGGGGAAGGGAGCGTGACCTTCATATCCTACGAGCAGGCGAGCAAGTTCGACATAGAGAGGTACGCGCAGGAGGTGGCGGACGCCAAGGCAAAGCTCGGGATAAAGGTGATCCCGAGCATACTCTGCGTCACCGACGAAGGTTGGATTAAGGCCGCTCAGCTCCTCGAGGAGGCCGGGGCCGACGCCTTGGAGATAAACACATCATGTCCCCACGGCTCGATAACCTTCAGGGGGAAGAGGGTCGAGGAGACCATATTCCGTACGGTGAGCCTTATAAGGGAGGCGGTATCCATTCCCCTCGTTGTGAAGATAAGTTCTATGCTCACATCCCCCATAGGTGTCGTGAAGGAGGTAGAGAGGATAGGCGCCCAGGGGGTCACGATATTCAACAGGATGACGGCCTTGGATGTGAACGTACATACAGAAGAAATCGAGATGCCGGGAGGCTACGCAGGGCACGGTGGCCCCTGGGCTATACAGTATCCTTTAAGGTGGATAAGCCAGATATATCCCGAGGTGAGGCTGGACATAGCTGCGTCCGGAGGGGTGAGCTGTTGGGAGGACGTGGTGAGGTACATACTTGTAGGGGCGACAGTGGTCCAGGTGTGCACGGCAATATTCTTCAACGGCTACGGGTTCATAGAGGAGCTCGTGAAGGGCCTCGAGAGGCACATGGAGGGGAAGGGGTACGAAAGGCTCGAAGATTTCAGGGGGAAGGTTGTAGGCAAGATTTTGGGGACCTATGAGATAGATAGGAGGCACAAGTTCGACGCCAGGATAGATCCCTCCCCCACCGCCCCCTGTAAGTTCGCATGTCCGGTGAAGGTGCCCGTACAGGCGTTCATCCATTACGTCTCTAAGAGGAACTTCGCCGAAGCCTTGGAGATGATCCGCTCCGTGGATCCCTTCCAGTCAGTGCTTGCGAGGGTGTGTTACCACCCCTGCGAGGATGCTTGCACGAGGGGGAACATGGACGAGCCGGTAGCTATCAAGGCCCTCAAGAGGTTCGTCTTAGAGTGGGGGGAGAGCAACCTCCCCCATAAGGTCGAGGTATCCCCTCCCACCGGAAAGAAGGTGGCGGTGGTGGGGGCCGGCCCTGCGGGGCTCACCGTCGCTCACGACCTGGCCAAGAAGGGGCATAGGGTCGTGGTATACGAGGCCCTCCCGGTGCCTGGGGGGATGATGGCCGTGGGGATACCCGAATACAGGCTCCCGAGGGAGGTGCTCAGGAGGGAGATCGAACGCATAGAGGGGATGGGAGTGGAGATAAGGACCGGGATTAAGGTGGGGGAGGACGTATCCCTGGACGAGCTGAGGAGGAAGTACGACGCCGTGTTCGTGGGGACGGGGGCCCACAGGGGCATGCCCTTGGGAGTTCCTGGGGAGGGAAAGGAGGGCGTGGTCCAAGCGCTCGACCTCCTGAGGAGGGTGCACCTCGGCGGAGATGTGGAGGTGGGGAAGAGGGTGGGGGTCGTAGGTGGGGGGAACACGGCCTTAGATGCGGCCAGGACTGCCCTGAGGCTCGGGGCAGAGGAGGTGTACGTCCTATACAGGAGGACGAGGGACGAGATGCCCGCAGCCCCCTGGGAGGTGGAGGAGGCCGAAGAGGAGGGCGTAAGGGTCCTGTACCTTACCCTTCCGGTCGAAGTCCTCGGGGACGGTAAGGTGAGGGCGGTGAGGTGCCTGCCCCATACATTGGGGGAGCCGGACGAGGGTGGAAGGAGGAGACCGGAGCCCGTTCCTTCCTCCTGCTACGAGCTTCCGTTGGACACCCTCATAGTGGCCGTGGGCCAGGTCCCTGAACCCATTCCAGGACTTCCTACAGGACCGGATGGGAGGGTGGAAGCGGACCCGGACACTGGGTACACAGGAATCCCGGGGGTATTCGCGGGCGGGGACCTGGTATCTGGCCCTTCCTCGGTGGTCGATGCCGTGGCCTCGGGGAAGGGGGCTGCCAGGGCCGTAGACAGGTACCTGAGGGATGGGGGGATGAACGTGGAGGCTCCCACCTTCAGGGAGGTCGACAAGCTTAAGGTCTTAGGCAGGAGGTGGGAGAGGGAGAAGAGGCCGAGGGTCGGGATACCTACTATCGACCCGTCGGAGCGGAGGAGGTCCTTCTCGGAGGTTGTGGGAACTCCCTCCGAGGGGGACGCCCTGAGGGAGGCAGAAAGGTGCCTTTCCTGCGGATGTGGCGTAGGATGTGGGCTCTGCGAGAGAGTATGCATCCACTTCGCTGTAGAGCTCGAAGGGGACCATTATAAGGTCACGGACAGGTGCGAAGGATGTGGCATGTGCGTCCAAAGGTGTCCCTTGGGGACCATATCGTTAGTTCCACACATATGTTGAACCTGGTGCGTCGGGGGCACGGCAGACCGTGCCCCCATTTTTTACAGGTCCTCTGAGACCCGAGGCTCGCATTTTGGCTAACCTTTATCATTTTAAAATTATTCTTGACTTTTACTGAGACTTTTATTATATTCTCCCCAAGACATGAAAGAGTATACGGAAGTTAAGGTGAGGTTCCTTAGGGAAAGAGGTGTGGTAATGACCATCCAGAGGACAGCCGTACTGGAGGCACTGGATGATATAGGCGAGATACACCCTACGGCCGAGGACATATACAACTATCTGAGGGAGAGATATCCCACGATATCCTTAGCGACTATATACAATACCTTGGACATGTTCCACAGGTTCGGGCTCGTCCAGGAGTTGAGCCTCCCAAGGCAGGAACGCCGCTACGACCCTAACATCAAGCCGCATCCACACTTCTTCTGCAGGGTGTGCGGGAGGGTGTGGGACCTCTCCGGTATCTGTCCCATCCCAGACTGTCCGGTGCTGAGGATGGAGACCCTGGACGGGAACAGGGTGGAGGGAGTTCAGATATGCTTCTACGGAGTTTGCGAAGGATGCTTGGGTAAGGCCAAAACAAAGGAGGAAGGATGGGAACGAAAGGCAAAGAGATAGTCAGGATGGACGTCGAGGAACTTGTGGGACTGCTCAACAGGGCCCTTTCGGACGAATGGTTGGCCTACTACCAGTATTGGATAGGGGCCAAAGTGGTAAGAGGTCCGATGAAGGGGGCAGTCATGGCCGAGCTCATCCAGCATGCGGCCGATGAGCTCAGACATGCGGACATGCTCTCCAACAGGATAATCCAGTTAGATGGCACACCGGTGCTCAAGCCCGAGGATTGGTACAGGATGACCAACTGCGGTTACGAGGCCCCCGAGGACCCGGATGTAAGGGCCGTGCTGAGGCAGAACATAAAGGGCGAGCGGTGCGCCATAGAGACCTACAACCGCCTGCTCGGAACCGTAAGGGACGGCGATCCTGTTACATATAATTTAGTGCTACAGGTGCTCCAGGACGAAGTGGAACACGAGGAGGACTTACAGGCGCTCATGGAGGACATAGTCGGAAGGGAGGGGTGATATGGCCGAGATGTTCTCGGGCAAGGAGATACTTGACATAG
Source organism: Candidatus Latescibacterota bacterium (assembly GCA_012961755.1). Classification (GTDB taxonomy): domain Bacteria; phylum Latescibacterota; class 4484-107; order B68-G9; family B68-G9; genus B68-G9. The sequence continues at coordinate 193 of DTYS01000299.1, read as the reverse complement.
CGGTCCAGATAGAGCTTAACGGGCACAAGTTCTACACCGACCTTCGGGATAAGGCCGAGGACGACAAGCTCGAGGACCTGGCCTCCTACCTGGCCGAACAGGAGCTTCAGCACGTAAGGGACTTCGAGGCCCTAAGGGAAAAGTTCGGAGACTTCCAACCCCCGTGGGAGAGCTACCCTGGGGAGTACGAGGC
>DTYS01000298.1 GCA_012961755.1 Candidatus Latescibacterota bacterium | reverse complement strand
TCCTACCCGTAGGGCCGATGGGTATGTACAAATGGGCCGTATACTTCCTCAGGGAATGGGGAGTTCCCTGCGACCATGTGTACGGGTTCAACATGGACGAATGGAGCGACGCTGACGGGAACACCGTACCTCCCGATACCCCTGGTTCCTTCCAGCAGGCCATGGAGGAGGCCTTCTACGGTCCGCTGGGTGAACTTACCGTCCCCCCTGACCAAAGGAACTTCGCAACCCGCGATAACCTACCTAAGTATCCTGAGAAGATATTTTCCCTTGTAGAGGAGGGAGCGGAACTCATCGTAGTCTTTGGGATAGGTAGGGTCTTCCACATAGCTTTCTGGGAACCCCACTTCGCCGAGGAATTTTCCTCGGAGGATGAGTGGAGGGCCCAGACCCATAGGCTTGCGGCCAAGCTCCATCCCCTAACCATAGAACAGAACGCTATAACGAGCTTCAAGAGTAGGTTCACGCTCGTCCCCGCCTTCGCCAACACCATAGGCCCTGGGATATTTCTCAAGGCCGACTGGATAATAGGCGGGTGTGACGGGGTCCTCGGAAGGGGGATGATGTGGCAGGGGGTCTCCCTCTGGGTAACTCTGAGGTACGGACCGAACATATGGGTCCCTTCGAGCTTCATGCCCACCCTTCCGGGCAGGCTGTTCTTCGTCGAAGAGCTCGCGGGCCCGCTCGTGGCCGAGTGCCACTGAGCTACCACCAGGACAATATCTCCTCAGGACTCGTGGTCGCGGTGCCGAGCTTTCCCACCACGACCCCCGCGGCCACGTTCGCCAGATAGGCCGCCTCCTTGGGCTCGGCCCCAGCTGCCAGAGCCAAGGTAAAGGTGGCCACTACGGTATCTCCGGCCCCGGACACGTCGTACACCTCCCGGGCCACCGTAGGGATGTGGGTGACCCCGTCCCCTTCGAAAAGGCTCATCCCCTCCTCACCCCTCGTTATCAGCACCATATCCGTCTCCCACCTCTCAAGGAGGGCCCTGCCGGCCCGCTCCAAGTCGCCTATGTCCCCTATCTTCACCCCCGAGGCCCTTTCGGCCTCGGTACGGTTCGGGGTGACGCACCTGACCTTCCTGTACAGGCCGAAGTTAGGCTCCTTAGGATCCACGACGACCGGGACGGTGCCGTCCGTGAGGGCATCCAGGAGCCCCTCGGTTATCGTCCCCTTGGCGTAGTCCGAGACCACCACACCGTCCACCCCTCCCAAACCTCCCGATATACACTCCCTGAGCTCCCCTTCTAGGTCCCTCCTTAAGGGATCGGTCACTTCCCTGTCCACCCTGACCACATGTTGATGGTGGGCTATGACCCTCGTCTTAACGGTGGTGGGCCTGCCCGGATCCGTGACCACTCCCACGAGGTCCACCCCCTCCTCCCTCAGCAGTTCCAGGAGCACATCGCCCTCCCGGTCGTCCCCGACGACCCCGACGGCCACGACCTCCGCCCCGAGCGCCCTGAGGTTCTTGGCCACGTTGGCGGCTCCTCCCGGGGAGAAGTCCTCAGATTCCACCCTCACGACCGGAACGGGCGCCTCCGGGGATATCCTCTCCGCCTTCCCCCTTACGTACCTGTCCAACATAAGGTCCCCCACCACCATCACCCTGCACCTTCCGAAGGAGGAGAGCAGCTCTTCGGCCCGTGCCTTCGTTATGACTTTCCTATGTGGCATCCTCCAGCTCCTCCAAAAGGGAATACGCCAAGAGGGGGACCATGATTTCGTGATGTCCTACAAAGGCGTAACCCTTCCCCCCCGTCCTCGTGGGACGGTCCAAGATGTTCACCCTGGGCCGGTAATGCTGGAGCATGTCGAAGTTGGCCGTCGTGAAGTTCCTCACATCGTATCCGAGGTTCCTGGCCACGGTGAGGGCCTTGAGGAAGACCTCGGGCAGGACCACTGCCGAGCCCAAGTTTATGTAGACCCCCCCATCCAAGTTCGCCACCACGGAGCAGAATATCCTGAAGTCGGTGTAGGTGGCCCTCCCCACGGCCCCTCCATCGCAGGATGGATGTTGGTGAACTACGTCCGTACCTATGGCTACATGGACGGTCGTCGTTATACCCTTCCGGTATGCGTTCCAGAGGAGGCTGTACTCCCGAAAGGGTAGGTCTTCCTCATCTATCTTCCTGCCCAAAGCACCCCCGAACCCCTCGGATGCCTCCCTTGCAGCGGAGTTGAGGAAATCGGCCGTCTCCTCGGCCATACCGAAGCTTCCGTCCTCCAGGCCATGGGCCACATCTTCGGACGTCCCTCCCACCATGGCTACCTCGACATCGTGTATGGCCGCGGCCCCGTTCATGGCCAAAGCGGTTATCGCCCCCCTCGCCATAAGCTCCGAGAGCACCGGCCCCATGCCCGTCTTCACCACATGTCCGCCGAGCCCCACCACCACGGTCCTCCCACACCTTACGGCATCGGCCACCCTCCTCACGAACTCCCTGAACTCCCTTCCCACGAGTATATCGGGAAGCGATCTCAGGAAATCTTGGAACGAAGCTCCCGGCCTGGAAGGTCGGGCGAACTCTTCGATCTTAACTTTATGTTTCCTGTCCCGTAGGGATATAGTGCGCACATCGTTCAACTGGATGGGTTCGAACTTCCTCAAGTTCCCAACCTCCTCTTGCTCATCCCCTTCATGGACCGCTCCGCCCTCATCCCGCCCCTCACCATGGCCTCCTCCACCATCCTGTAGAACCTCTCCCTCTCCCTTCCCTTGATCACAGCAAGCTCGTGGGCCTCGGAAAGGGCGACCGGATAGCCCCTCCCCTTCCTCACTTGGTCCAGGACGCATGCGTGCACGAGCTCCAGGAGGGCCGGGTCCTCGGCCACCCAAGGGGGGACCTCCACCTTCGCCACCTCCCAGCCGGTGTTCAGGTAGAAGAAGCTCACCTCCTCCGAGCCGAACAAGGGCGAGCGTTCCCCCTCCCCGAGGACCACGGCGAAGAGGGCCCTGTCCGGGACGCCGTCTATCTCCTCACAGGGCCTTCCATCGCAGGAGGGACAATCCGGGGGGTCCCTTGGGCAGAGGGCGAGCCTCAGAAGTCCCGTAACCTCCTTTCCCCCCGGATAGCTGGTGTACCCGGCCACCGGGACCTTAAGTTCCCTGAGCTCGTCCATGGCTAAGTCCAGCCTCGCTCCCCATGCGGGGAATTCTTCCACTCCAAGTATCCGCAGAGGGCCATCCACGAGGGCCAGGGCGGTCCTCTCCGGAGGTAAGGAACCCG
>DTYS01000297.1 GCA_012961755.1 Candidatus Latescibacterota bacterium | reverse complement strand
TCTCACCGGCTTCCCTATTCTCCCCTTCCGGGGCACCTGGCCCGTATGAGGAACTTAACCTACATTGGGACACCTCCGGCTTAAAGATACCAAAATGTTCCTTCCCTGTCAAGGGCCCTGGAGACTTAAACGGGAGTTCGTCACTGAGACCTCTTTTCCGGCTTGACAGGGATACGGATATAGGTTATCTTTTACTGCCTTGACGGAGGTGCCATGAAGGAACGAATCTTGGAGTACATCTCTAAGTTGACACGCCCGCTTCGCAAGAGGGAGCTGGCCAAAAAGATGGGCATATCCCACGAAGAATATCCTAAATTCCGGAGGACTCTGAGGGAGCTTGTACAGGAAGGCAAGGTTGCTAGGCTCAGGGGAGGGAAGTACGGCCCGATGGGCGAGGCGAACAGGGTCGTCGGGAGGCTCCATGTGCATCCGGACGGGTTCGGGTTCGTCTCCCAGGAGCCCGAGGGTCCTGATATATTCGTGAGGTCCAAAGACATGGGCCCAGCCCTCCACGGCGATAAGGTCGTGGTGCAGGTGTACAGGAGGGGAACGAAACCCGAGGGAAAGGTCCTGCAGGTTGTGGAGAGGGCCGTGAGGCAGCTCGTGGGGGTGTACGGGTCCGGCACGGTGCTTCCCGACGACCCGAGGTTCCCGGTAGTGTACGTCTTGGGCGACAGGGCCAGGGAGGGACAGAAGGTGGTGGTCGAGGTGGAGGGCGGAAGCGCCCGTGCCTTGGAGGGAAGGATAACCGAAGTTCTCGGATATCCGGAGGAGCCCGGGATAGATGTGGCCTCCATAATAAAGGAATTTGGACTTCCAGAGGAATTTCCACCTGAGGTCCTGAGGGATGCGGAATCCCTACCCGAGGAGGTTCCTCCGGAAGAGGTCCTCAGGAGGGAGGACCTCAGGGACCTTCCCGCCGTGACGGTCGACCCGGAGGACGCGAAGGACTTCGACGATGCCATCTCTTTGGAGGCCTTAGGAGAAGGTGTATACAGGCTCGGGGTCCACATAGCGGACGTGAACTACTACGTTAGGGAAGGGGGGGAGATGGACCGGGAGGCCTATAGGAGGGGCACGAGCGTGTACCTCGTGGACAGGGCCATCCCCATGCTCCCCCCGAGGGTTTCGGGAGACCTATGCACCCTGCTTCCCGGCGAGGACAGGCTGACCCTCAGCGTGCTCTTCGATATAACCGAGGACGGGGAGGTCCTGAGGTACAGGATAACCGAAGGGATAATAAGGAGCAGGGCTAGGCTGAACTACGCTCAGGTCCAGGCTGCGATAGAGGGAAGGATGGAGGAGGCCGGGCCGGCCTGGGAGTTCAGGGAGATGCTTGGGCTCATGGACCGACTCAGCAAGGCCCTTATGGAGAAGAGGCACAGGAGGGGGGCTATAGACTTCGACCTCCCCGAGCCCGAGGTCTTCTTAGATGAGTACGGCACCCCTTTGGAGGTAAGGCGGAGGGACAGGCTTGACAGCCACAAGCTCATAGAATCCTTCATGCTCCTGGCCAACGAGACCGTAGCGGGACACCTTGCTGAGAGGGACGTGCCCTTCCTCTACAGGGTCCACGACAGGCCGGACGCGGAAAAGCTTGAGGAGTTCGCAAGGTTCGCAAGGGCCCTCGGATACCGCTTCCGTCCGGACAAGGCAAAGGACCCAAAGTACCTCCAGGATTTCCTCTCGGAGGTCGAGGGAAGGCCGGAGGAACCTGTGGTCAGGGAGCTCCTACTCAGGTCAATGAAGAGGGCGGTATATTCCCCTTACAACATAGGTCACTTCGGCCTCGCATGCGATATCTACACCCACTTCACTTCGCCTATAAGGCGCTACCCCGACCTCCTGGTCCACAGGGTCCTTAAGGAGGTACTGAGGGGGACTCTGGAAGATGAGAAGAAGAGGAAGCTGGCGGAGTCCCTCCAGGAGGCCAGCGCGCACCTTTCGGACAGAGAGTGGATCGCGGACGAGGCAGAGAGGGCCTCGGTGGACGTAAAGAGGGTGGCCTTCATGAAGGAGAGGCTGGGGGAGAGGTTCTGGGGGATAATATCCTCGGTCCGTCCGTTCGGCTTCTTCGTAGAGCTCGAGGACTTCTACGTCGAGGGCCTGGTGCACGTAGACTCCCTCCTTGACGATTACTATTACTTCGACGAGAGGAACTACTGCCTCAGGGGAGAGAGGAAGGGAAAGAGGTTCTCGGTCGGGGAGAGGGTATACGTCCAGGTCTTGAGGGTGGACGAGTTCCTAAGGCAGGTAGACTTCAAGCTCGTGGAGGATACGAGGCCGAGGGGGAAAGGGGCCAAACGGGAAAGGAGGAGGTGAATGGGGGACTTCGCCTTCAAGGACGGCCAGACCGTGGTGTTCGTAGGGGATAGCATAACAGACTGCGGCAGAAGGGGATTTGACGCCCCGTACGGGAACGGTTACGTCAAGAGGTATCCCGAAAGGAGGATAACCTT
>DTYS01000296.1 GCA_012961755.1 Candidatus Latescibacterota bacterium | reverse complement strand
TTCTTCGCTGCCTTTATCTCTTCCTTGCTTATAGTCTTGCGCGGGAGGACGAGCCCTCGACTGGAAGCCCTCAGGGATATCGACGATCTCATCTCCATATTCGCCAGAACCTTCAAAGCCTCCCCTCCCAGGATCGTCCCTATCCTCTCCGCTTCGCCGAACCCCTTACGGGGCTTCCTCCTGTCTACGTGGTTTATGTCCCCACAGGGGCCGTTGGCGAAGAGGACCACCATATCCTCCCCCTTTGCCCTCTTCAGGACCCTGGAGAGGTAGTAAGGGTATCCGGCGGAAAACAGCTCTCCCCCCACCGTGTCACAGTGCAGGGCGAAGTTCACGAGCGTTGCTATTGGGGAGCCGTCAGTCCCTTCAAAGTACAGCACCCCAACCTCGGGATCTACGACGCTTGCCTTCTCCTCCCACTCCTCGAGGCCGATCTCCGGACCCTGGGGTACCACCCCCTCCCGCAACAATTGTAAAAGTTCGTTCGTCCCGGGCGGCAGGTGCCTTCCCCTCCTGGCAGCCCTCCGGTTGAAGGAGAGTCCCTCCTGGCGTCCGAGGCCCACACCCCAGCGGGCTTCCCTCAGGTTCCCCTGGGCCACCTGTACGCTGTCGGCTATCTTCCTCGGAAGGAGGGCCATGTATTCCTCGTCCGGGTCGCCCGCAGGCATGTCCTCATGGGTTACAGGTCCCGTATGTATATGGGTTGCCCAGCAGGTAACGTGTTCCGGTGGGATTCCACATCGCTCCTCTATAAATTTCCTCGCCCGGTCCACGTGCTCCTTGGAGATGCAGATGAGGTCCAGGGCCACCAGGGCGACCTGCCTCCTTCCGTCGTCCAGCACCAAGGCCTTGGCACAGAGGGGATCGTGTATACCTTTAGCGTATCTAGTCCGGCGGTAGCCCGCCATGGCCGTTCCCAGGGGAGGGGTGATGTCCAGACAGGCCGCGCCCGCCTTCAGGTCCGGGTGTCCTTGTTCGGTCGACATAGCCGAAACCCTATCCCGATCACATGACCGCTACCCGACGCCCCTCTTTAATGGACTTCTCGGCCGCCAACGCGACCGCCACCGAACGGAGGCCCTTTTCGCCGTCCACGAGGGGTTCTCTGCCCTCCCGGATGCACTCTAAGAAATGGCGCAGTTCCGCCTCGGTGGCATCCCAGTCCCCGACCTCCAACGCCACGCCGTCCGGATGGGCCTCGTTCCAAAGCGTCGCCCCATGCTGATCGCCATCTATGCGCCCCGTGGTGCCGATGACGCCCATAAAGTTGGACTCTTTCCCGTAGTAACAGAAGAGGCAAAGCCCCAGGCAGGCCCGGGCGCCGTTCTCGTAGTCCACGATGACCCACGCGTTGTCCACAACATCGACCTTCGTGTCCGGGTCCTTCATGCTGGCGTACTTCCCCCTCTCCCTGTACTCCCAGTCCTGGCCGCCGCTGGCCATGACCCAGACGGCTGGGGAGCCGATGAACCATTCGAAGAGGTCGAAGTGGTGGCAGTTCTTCTCGGTCAGCGCCCCGCCGGAAAGGCTCTGCTGGAGGATGAAGTCCCCCACCTTCTTAAGGAATGGAGGTCGGAAGTTATTGTACCATATCATCTTAACCTGGCCAATCCACCCCTCATCTATGGCCCGATGTATGCCCACCATCTTCGGATGGAAGCGGAGCTGGAGCCCGACCTGGAGGACCTTCCCGGCCTCCTTGCTCGCCTCGATCATCCGCCTGCAGTCGGCCACCGTGGTGGCCATGGGCTTTTCGCACAGCACATGCTTGCCGGCGGAGAACGCATCCGCTGCTATCTGTGCGTGAAGATATTGTGGAGCTGCTATCACGACGCCTTCGAGGTCCCTCAGCTCCAACATCTTCCGATAGTCCTCGAAGGCCCTGAGGTCTCCGCCGGCCATCTTCATGGCCTCCCTCAGGTTGGGCTCGTAGGGGTCCGCCAGCCCGACGACCTTTACATCCTCCATGGCGAGCAGGCGTTCCAAGTGTCTCTTTCCCCTGCTTCCGGTTCCTATCAGACCTATCCCGATCTTTTCCACTTTACCAGCCGTTCCCTCAAGCTTTCGGCCATCTTCATATAGTCGGGGTTGTCGCACAACACATGGACCGTCTCCAAGTTCCGAAGCTCATAGGGGTCCTCTTCCAGGTGGTACATCTCGGGGGGATAATCTCTGTGGAGGATATATTTCCACCCCTTGGTCCGTACGGCGCAACTATTGCAAAGCTCTATGAACAAGGCGTCCCTCCATCTTATAGGTTCCCCCCTGAGCAACGGCACGACGCTCCTTCCGCTCACCGTCTTCGGGAGGGGAAGTCCGGCAAGTTCCAAGAGCGTTGGCATGAAGTCCATGATACTGACGAGCTCCTCGACGACCAGGCCCGAGGGGACCTCCCGAGGGTACCGTATGATGCCGGGCAGCTTGCAGGCCTCCTCGTACATGAGGCTTTTGTAGAGCAGGTGATGTGCTCCCATGAAGTCCCCGTGATCCGAAGTGTACACGAAGATCGTGTCCTCCTCTAAGTCTAAGGTCCTCAACTCTTCCAGGATACGTCCTACATTCTCGTCTATACAGCTTATCATACCGTAATATTGGGAAGTTATCTTCCGGAATGCCTCCTCCTCGGTTCGGGCCTCGCCACGCTCGATCATCCCCTGTATCCTCACCTGCGTGAGCTCGAAGAGGTCCCTCGCAGCAGGCGGTAGGTCATAGGGCCCCTGGGAGAAGCTTTCCGGAAGGGGTACCTCGTCCGGAGGGTACATGCTTGCGTAGGGCTCCCGCACGCTGTAGGGCTGATGGGGATCCGGGATGGAACAGAAGAGCAAAAATGGCCGGTCCTTATATCTGCGGATAAAGGATATGACCTCGTCCACGAGCACGTCGGTCGTGTACAGGGGTATCTCCACCAATTGGGGGTCGTCCCCTCGGAAACCCCGGAAGGTCTTGCTGTGACCCCTGTTGAAGGCGAACCAGCCGTCGAACCCAAGCCTGGCATCGGGGGGCACGAAGCCGGG
>DTYS01000295.1 GCA_012961755.1 Candidatus Latescibacterota bacterium | reverse complement strand
GTGAAGAAGAGGGCCATGCTCGTCCAAAGCCATCCGTGGCTGATGAAGTACCAGAGTATTCCGAAGGCGACGAATATCTCGGAATACCTGTCCATCGTGGAATCTAAGAGGGCACCGAACTTACTTCCCCTCCTCCCCATCCGGGCCACCTCCCCATCAAGGACATCGCACAGTCCGGCCAGAAGGACCGTGGCTCCGGCCAGGGCCAACCTCCCCCGGGCGAACATGGCGGCCGCCACCAAGCTCCCCACGACCCCCATGGCCGTTATGAGGTCAGGATGCACCCTCACCCTGACGAGGAGCCATGTTATGGGCCTTAATATCTTAGTGAACCCCGACTTAAACAACGCACCTAGCATCTCATCCTCCAAGTTTAGACGTCCCTTCCAGCTCCCTCCACCACGAGCACCAGCTCCCCCCTAGGAGGACGGAGACGACATGACTCCAGAAGCTCGCTTATCCTCCCCCTCCTCGTCTCCTCGTGCTTCTTGGTGAGCTCCCTGGAAAGCGAGGCCCTCCTGTCCCCGAGGATCTCGAGGACGTCCTTCAGCGTTTCCGAGATGCGGTGAGGGGACTCGTAGAATATCATGGTCCTGCTTTCCTCCCTTAGTTCCTCCAACCGCTTCCTCCTCCGGGAGGCCCTGTGGGGGAGGAAACCCTCGAAGGTGAACCTGTCCGTGGGAAGACCCGAGACCACCAAGGCAGCCACGAAGGCCGTGGGCCCAGGCACCGGCACCACCTCTATTCCCTCCTCCACCGCCTTCACCACCAAGTAATAGGCTGGATCGGAGATCCCCGGAGTACCCGCGTCCGAGACCAGGGCCACATCCTCCCCCCCAGCAGGCGGGATATCAGCTCCCGAGCCCTCTTCTCCTTGTTAAAATCGTGGTAGCTGACCATGGGCCTCTTCAGCCCTAAGTGGGCCAAGAGGATTCCGGTCCTACGGGTGTCCTCCGCGGCCACAAGGTCCACCTCCCCGAGCACCCTCTTGGCCCTCAGGGTCATGTCCTCTAAGTTCCCTATCGGGGTGCTGACTATGAAGAGCCTCCCCTTCATCTTAAAATATAGGGCAATGGAGGTGGAAGGGCAAGGGGAATCTAAAGCTCCACCATAACCTTCACCACATCGTCCCCGTAACCCGACGCCACTTCGAACGCCCTCTCTACTTCCTCCAACGGGAACCTATGCGTAACCGGGGACCTTATGTCCAGGAGCCCCTTATTCGTCATACTTACAGCCCTGGGATAGGCATGCTTAGTCCTCCTCACCATCTTGATCGTGAGCCCTTTCCTCCGCGATGAGGAGGCCCTAAAGGAGATTACATCCTCCCCCAGGGGTATACCTATGAGCACCAAGGTGCCTCCTGGAGTCAGGGCTTCAACGGCCTGTTCCGTCGTCCCGTGGACCCATGCGGCCTCGAAGGCCACATCCACCCCCCTCCCACCTGTCGCCTCCTTTATCCTCCTTACGGGGTCCTCCTCGTCCGCCTTGACCAACTCGTCCGCCCCGAAGCTCCCCGCCATCTCCAAGCGGGAGGTGAGAAGGTCGGTCGCCGTCGTCCACGACGCCCCACAGAGGCGGACGAGTTGGACGACCAGAAGTCCTATCGTCCCCACACCGAACACGGCCACCGTCTGCCCCGGCCTCAGGTGGGCCAGGTCTACGGCGTGGAGGGCCACCCCCAGAGGCTCCAACATAGCACCGTCCTCGTAGGTCAACCCCTCGGGGAGCTTGAAGAGGGCTTCCGCAGGATGGGCCAGGTACTCCCTCAGGGCCCCGTCCGTAGGCGGCGTTCCGAAGAAGCGTACTTCCGGACAAAGGTTGGGGTCCCCCCTCATACACCACTCGCACTTCCCACAGGGGACCGCCGGGTCCACCGCCACCTTGTCCCCTGGCCTCAGACCTTCGACCCCTTCTCCTACCTCCTCCACGACCCCCGCGGCCTCATGTCCGAGGACCAGAGGTTCAGATATGGCCGTCTCCCCTATCCTTCCCTCCTTGAAGTAATGAAGGTCCGAACCGCATATCCCCACGGCCTCCACCCTCACCAATGCCTCGCCCGGGCCCGGGGTGGGTTTCGGAACTTCATCTATCCTTATCTTCCTCGGCCCGTACAGCCTCGCCGCCTTCACGCTCCCTCCATGCCACCTTCCTCTCCTCATCTATCCTGAAGTCCTCGAAGACCGAGGGGGCCCTCTCCTTCAAGATCTTGAGGATCTTGAGACATATGTCCCTTATCTCCCACTGGGCGGACGGATGGCACCTGAGGGAGAATATGTGCCTCCACTCCCTGAAGTTGGCGGATACAACTATCTCGCTCGTCGTGGCGTTGGGGAGCACAAACCTGGCATCCTGCTTGGGGACCCCCAGCTCCCTGAGCTTCCTATACGCCTCCCTCGCCACCTCCATAGCCTCCCCGAACACCTTAAGGGCTTCGCAGTTGCCCTGAACCGAGGGCGGGGTAACATAAGTGAACCCTACCTCGTCCACATAGCGCTGGCTCTCCTGCGTGTAGGATGCCAGCCTGTGCCTCACGAGCTGATGTGTAAAGGCCCTCGAACCTCCCATTATCCTGAAGGTCGCGTATGCGTGCTCTAGGACGCTTTCATGTCCGGAGCGGATGAGCTTGCGGATGAGGACGGAGGCCGAACCTTCCCCCACCCTGTGGAAGGACTTGTAGCTCGTCCTCGCCGCAAGCTCTATGACCCGTTCAGGGTCGGGCGTTATGGCCAGAAGCTCAACTTGAGCCGACACTGTAGTGCCTCCTCTCCCGAAACTCGGTCTGCTTGCCGTCGTTCCACTGCTTCACGGGCCTGAGGTACCCCACGACCCTACTGTACACCTCGGACTCCTCCCCGCACTTAGGGCAACGGGGATGCTCTCCCGGGATGTAGCCGTGGGCGGGACATATCGAGAACGTCGGAGTTATGGTGTAATACGGTATGTGGAAGTTCTCAGCTATCCTCCTTACGAGGAGCTTCACAGCCCTGGAGGTCAGCCTCTCGCCTACGAACACGTGGAGCACCGTGCCACCTGTATAAAGGACCTGAAACCCATCCTGGTGCTTAAGGGCCTCGTACAGGTCTTCGGTGGCGTAGACCGGAAGGTGGGTGGAGTTGGTATAATATGGCTCTCCGTCCCTACCGGCCGTGACTATATCGGGGAATCGGGTCTTGTCCAGCCTCGCGAGCCTATAGGTCGCACCCTCGGCGGGCGTGGCCTCCAGGTTGTAGAGGTTGTCGGTCTCCTGCTGGTACTGGTAAAGCCTCTCCCTCATGAACTTCAGCACCTTCACCCCGAACTCGTATCCTTCGGGGTCGGCTATGTCCTTGCCCATGAAGTTCAGGAGGGCCTCGTTCATGCCTATGAGGCCTATGGTCGAGAAGTGGTTGTCCCAGTACCTACCTGTGGATGCCTTCACCCCCTCGAGGTATACCTTAGCATATGGATACAGCCCCTCCTCCGTGAACCTCTCTACGACCTTGCGCTTTATCTCCAAGGAGACCTTTGCCACGTCCATGAGCCTCCCGAGCCTTTCGAAGAACTCTTCCTCGCTCTCGGAGAGGTAACCTATCCTGGGCAGGTTTATGGTCACAACCCCTATGGAGCCGGTGAGGGGATTGGCGGCGAAGAGGCCTCCCCCCCTCTTCTTGACCTCCCTTCGGTCGATCCTGAGCCTGCAACACATGCTCATGGCGTCCTCGGGCTTCATGTCGCTGTTTATGAAGTTGGCGAAGTAAGGAACTCCGTACTTGGCCGTCATCCCGAATACGAAGTCCAGGACTGGGTTGTCCCAGTTGAAGTCCTTGGAGACGTTGTAGGTGGGGATGGGGAACGTGAAGGGCCTCTCCTGAGCGTCCCCCTCTATCATGACCTCCGCGAAGGCTCTGTTGAGCATATCCATCTCTTCCTGGAACTCTCCGTAGGTCTCGTCCCTAAGCTCCCCTCCCACCACAACGGCCTCGTCCTTGAGGGTGGGAGGTGGGACGAGGTCGAGGGTTATGTTCGTGAACGGTGAGTTATGGAAGAGTATGCCTCCCAGACCTCCTACGAAGTTCTCGGTCTCGGATTCCACGGAGATATCGTACTCCCATTCGTGAGGATAGAGCTCCTCGTAGACCTCGTACACAGGTGCTGCCACGAAGTCCCCCTCCTCGGGCCACCTCCGCTTGGGCTCTGGGTAATAGAACAGTCCGTAGACCCCTTTACGCCTGTCCTTGGGAGCAAGGACGAAGCACTTCCCCAAGCTCGCCAAGAGCAGGGAGACCCCGGAGGTCATCTTCCTGGACTTGGAGGAGAAACCGTACCTATGGGCCTTGGGGTCGTAGTGCCCGTCGCCCTCGAAGAGGTCCTGGAGGAACTTCTCCCTGAAGGGACGACTCAGATCGTATACGAAGTACGGTATGCGTTTCTCCGAGGCGGTGTACCCACAATGATGCTTTATCAAGCACGCTAAGATCCCCCTGAGGCCCACCTCCCGGACTACGGTGGAGGTGCCCCTGCCGTTGGCAGAGGACCATGTTCCCATACCTAAGACTTCGAGGGCGGATTCGAGCTTCTCCAAATTTTCGGCCCTCTGGGATATCACGATGCTGGTCGCCGTGGACTTCCCCTCGGTGAGGTAACAGGCCACTACCGTCAGGAATGCTTCAAGCTTTTCCCACCTGAGGGTCCGCTCCTGGCGGGCCTCGGGATAGTTCCTGAGGCTGAAGAGGACCCCTCCGTCCGACCTCTCCCCAAACCTCTCCCAGAGGAGGAACGGGATCATGCCCTTCTCCTGCCAATCGTAATAGTACCTGCAGCCAAGCTCGTACAAAGCCTGCTTCCTGCTGGCGTACCTCTCAAGCTCTTCGAATGCTCCTTCCGAGATGTGCACGTAGATGTTCCTCTTAGCCTCGTAAGGTAAGGTGGATATGAGGTCGGCCAGGTCCAGGGAGTCCTCGTTCCTGAGGCAACCTTCGGGTATGCGACCGAGGGCGACGACGTGGTCCTCAGGGCCGACCTTGGCGTTGGGACGGGAGGTCCTGAGCTGGTGAGGCCTTACGGGAACTATCCTCCCATCCCTGAAAGCGAAGAGGGAATGTCCGGGCGAGATGAAGGTCTCGCCCCTTGCGGTGCGCACCTTTAGAAAGATAGGGGATGGGACCCTGTGGCGGATGAACGCCTTGGCCCTGAGCCACTTAGCCTTTCCACCTTCCCATCCTAAGACCTCTATATCGTCGTAGCAGGGGACAGCGAAGGAGCCCTCCGATGGCCTTCCGTACCCGTCCACGTTGGGCACGACCCTCGTGGGATGCTCCTCAAACTGGGAGTCCACAAGCTCGCCTATCGTTAGGACCTCGATCCTTCCCCTGCGCCTTACGACCACGAGCTCGTCCCATGCCAACGACTGGAACCCGGTCCTCGTAGGTACGTTCAGGTTGAACACGAACTCCTGCACCGCCTGCTTGACCTGGCGGTAGTCCAGGCCGTCGTACCTCACGAACGGTGCGAGGAGCGTATCCCAGTTGCTCACGGCCTGGGCGCCTGCAGCCTCACCCTGTAAGGTGTAGAAGAAGTTGACGAGCTGGCCCAGGGCGCTCCTCAGATGCCTGGGGGGACGGCTCGAAGTCTTCCC
>DTYS01000294.1 GCA_012961755.1 Candidatus Latescibacterota bacterium | reverse complement strand
GCCGGCCATTCGTCGAACTGGCGTCCCGGGCTCCGTACCGGGCATTGGCTCAGGCCGCCTAGCGGCTGGCTCCGGAGGAACGCTTCGAGGCCATCCGCGGGTGGCTGGGCGCCTGCTCAGGGCTGGACTCGCCCGATCCACGGCCCCCTAGAGGCATGGGTCCGCCCATGAACAAGGGGGAGTGGCGGTTGTTCCGGGTCCGGCCCGTCCACGCAGGCAAAGCGCTTCCTTCCTCCGACGGTAACCCTACAGGCGCCGCACATCCCCGTCCCGTCTACCATTATGGGGTTGAGGCTCACTATCGTGCGGATTCCGTGCTCGCGTGTAAGCTCGCTCACCGCCCTCATCATCACGACAGGGCCTATGGCGTAGACGAGGTCCACCCTCTGGCCGGACTCCAGAAGCTCCCCGAGGGCGTCCGTGACGAACCCCTTCCTTCCGTACGAGCCGTCGTCCGTGGTCACGAGGACCTGGTCGGCGAAGGAGAACCTCTCCTTCCAGAAGAGGAGCCCCTCGGTCCTCGCCCCTATTATGCACACGACCTCGTTTCCGGCCTCCTTCAGGGCCCGTGCTATGGGATATATTGGTGCCACCCCGACGCCACCTCCTACGCATGCTACCCTTCCGAACTTCCCTATCTTGCTCGGATTACCCAGGGGCCCCACGACGTCGGCGAGCCTATCCCCAACATTCCTCCTTGAAAGTTTGGCCGTGGTGACCCCTACGACCTGGACCACGAGGGTAATCGTGCCCTCGTCGGGACCCCAATCCGCTAAGGTCAGGGGGATCCTCTCCCCCCCTTCCTCCACCCTTACGATGAAGAACTGTCCAGGCCTCGCCCTCTCGGCTATCTCCGGGGCGTACACCTCCATCTGCACCATCCCGGGCGCGAGCCACCTTTTACCCACGATCTGGTTCCTGAGCCTCCCCATATCTCCTCCCTATTCGAAGACCTCCGGTATGGGAAACCTCTCGCACATATGGTGAACTTCCTCCCTTACCTCCTTTATGACCCTTTCCTCGTCCATATGCTCCAAAACCCTCACTATCATACGGGCGATCGTCCTCATCTCCTCCTCGCCCATGCCCCTCGTGGTGAGGGCTGGGGTGCCCATCCGGATCCCGCTCGTGACGGTGGGGGGCTTACTATCGAAGGGGATGGTGTTCTTATTCACGGTTATCCCGGCCCTGTCCAGGGCCCTGGCCGCGTCCCTTCCTGTCATACCTAGGGGGGAAAGGTCCACGAGGAGCAGGTGTACGTCGGTCCCGCCCGAGACGAGCCTAAGTCCCAAGCTTTCGAGTTCCTCAGCTAAGGTCTTAGCATTTTTGACCACCCTCTCGGCGTAGGTCCTGAACGAGGGCCGGAGGGCCTCACCGAAGGCCACGGCCTTGGCCGCTATCACGTGCATAAGGGGTCCCCCCTGCACTCCCGGAAAGACCCCTTTATCTATCTTTCGGGCATACTTAGCCTTACAAAGTATAAACCCTCCCCTCGGCCCTCTCAGGGTCTTATGGGTACTGCTGGTCACGACGTCTGCCCAGGGGACCGGGCTCGGATGGACCCCTCCGGCCACGAGCCCCGCTATGTGGGCCATATCCACCATGAGCAGGGCACCCACCTCGTCGGCTATCTCCCGGAACTTCCTGAAGTCCAAGATCCTCGGATATGCGGTGGCTCCCGTGACTATCACCTTCGGCCTCTCCTTAAGGGCAGTACGCCTGAGCTCGTCGTAGTCTATGGTCTCGGTCTCCCTGTCCACCCCGTACGAGGCCGAGCGGAACCAGCGGGCGGAGAAATTTACGGGATGTCCGTGCGTCAGGTGCCCCCCCTCGGAAAGCTTCATACCCATTATCTTGTCCCCGGGCTCGAGGAGTCCTAAGTAGGCGCTCATGTTGGCCTGGGAGCCCGAGTGGGGCTGTACGTTCGCGTGCTCCGCCCCGAAGAGTTCGAGGGCCCTCCTTTTCGCGAGTTCCTCTATCTGGTCCGCGTACTCGCACCCCTCGTAGTACCTCTGTCCTGGGTAGCCTTCCGCGTACTTGTTGGTGAGCATCGAGGCCGTGGCCTCCGCCACCGATCCGCTTATGTAGTTTTCGGATGGTATCATCTGGAGCCGGGACTGTTGACGCTCCCAGTCCGCCTGAATTATACGGGCCACCTCCGAGTCGCTCCTGTAAAGGAGGTTCAAGGCTTCCTCCTTATGCAGCTCTTCTCGTAAGAGGTTATCTTGTCCACCCTCCTCTTGTGACGTCCTCCCTCAAAGCTCGTGTTTAGCCAAACTCTGACTATCCTCTCCGCAAGTTCAAAAGGGGTGGTCCTTCCCCCCATCGTAAGCACATTTGTATCGTTATGTCTCCTGCTAAGCTCGGCGAGCTCAGGGGAGGTACAGAGGGCAGCTCTCACGCCCCTGACCTTGTTAGCGACGCAGGCCATGCCTATTCCCGTACCGCAGATGAGGATCCCTCTATCGTATTTCCCCCGTGCCACCTCCTCGGCCACGGGGAATCCGTAGTCCGGGTAATCCACGGGCTCGGAGCTATGGGGACCGAAATCGTCGTACTGCCAACCGAGCTTTTCAAGGAGGGGTTTGAGGTACTCCTTCAGGGCGTAGCCGGCATGGTCGCTCGCTATGGCCAGCTTGGGCATCGTCCTCTCCTGGGGGAAAACAATTATATAAAAAAAATCCGCATTTCGCAAACGTTTTTTGTCCCGCGCAGCTCAGAACTAGGGAGATGGTCCTATCTCAAATAATTTGAACCGAACCTCCAGGAAAAATAAAGGGGGAAGACTACAAAGGTCTCCCCCCTCAAACCCTTTGGAATACGGGACGACGACCCTCCACCGGAGGAAGGTTCGGCCAAGCCGCACGGCCTATTAGTACCGCTCGGCTGCACCGGTTGCCCGGCTTCCACCTGCGGCCTAT
>DTYS01000293.1 GCA_012961755.1 Candidatus Latescibacterota bacterium | reverse complement strand
GGAGAAGGTGCTCCCCCTGCCAGGTTCGCTTTCCACCCAGATGCGCCCCCCGTGGGCCTCGACGGCCAGCTTGCAGAAGGCCAATCCCAATCCTCTCCCCGTCCGAACCTTACGCCTACGGGCCTCCACTTGCTGGAATTTCTCGAATATGCGCTTATGGTACTCCTCGGGGATGCCCTCTCCGGTGTCCGACACCGAAACCTTCAAGACCCCGTCCTCTAAGGACGCGGCTACGGCGATGCGTCCCCCGGAAGGGGTGTGTTGTAAGGCGTTGGACAGGAGGTTCTCCAGGACCCTCCTTATGATGTCCCCGTCCACCTTAACCTCCGGGAGCTCCTCGGGGACCTCGCAACTCAGATCCACGCTCTGGGAACGGGCCGGCCCTTGGAAGTCCTCCACCACCTCGGCTATGAGTCCGGCCAGGTCCAGCCTCTCCCTCCTAAGCTCCAGGGCCCCCTCCTCCATGCGATCTATGTCCAGAAGGGTGTTTATCATCCTCAGGAGAGCCTGGCCTCCATCGTAAGCCTTATCAAGTATCTCCCTGACCTCCTGATCCAGATCCTTGCGGGTCATAAGGATGAGCTGAAGGTTTCCCATGATGATCGTGAGGGGGTTCTTGAGGTCGTGCACTATCATCTGGGTGAGCTCCCTCCTTTGGTGTTCCAGGCGCAGGAGTTGCTCGTTCTTGCTCTCAAGTTCGTCGTAGAGGTGCTTCACCCTGAGGAGGGACCTGACCCTGGCCAAAAGTTCTCCCCTGTCCACCGGCTTGGATATGAAATCGTCGGCTCCCATCTCTAAGCCCCTGATGTAGTTCTCCGTCCCCCTCAGGGCAGTTACCAATACCACGGGGATGAAGCGGCCCGTCAGGTCCTTTATCCTCCTGCAGACCTCAAACCCGTCCATCCCTGGCATCATAACGTCCAGGAGCACAAGGTCAGGAGGGGACTCGGAGACCTTTCTGATGGCCTGGAAGCCGTCGTAGGCCTTGTCCACCTCGTAGCCCTCCAACGAGAGCATCTCCTCTAAGAACTCCACGTTGAGGACGTCGTCGTCCACCACCAATATCTTATCGGGCACGTTCCTGCCCCTCGTCTCAGTTGCGGGAGGTCGCCAGGTGGGAGATGTAGAGGAGCGCGGTTATGAGGGCCAAGAGTAGGCCGTACAATATCCCGAGCAGAGCCCTCCCGTACTTGGCCCTCCGGCCCTTCTTAGCCCTTCCTAAGGCCGGATAACGGCTCTGCTCTATGTCCGCCGCAAGCTCGGGATCGCACTCCCTTATCGCTTTGAGGACCATATGCTTGTTTTTGGCCGCCTGCTCGGCCAGGAGCTCCCTCCTGGTCTTCCTGGAACCGTCGGGCTTTAAGGTTCCGGCCTTGGCCATCACTTCATGGTAGGCCTGCTTCTTGAGGGACCTCAGGTAGCTAAGCAGCCTGGCCAAGGTCCTCTCGTCGTGGACCCTCTCCCTTATCGCCCTCTCACAGGTCGCCACGAACCTCCTCAAGTCCTCCCATATCTGTTCCTCGGTGAGGCCCAGAAGGTAGGATTCCTCGATGAGCTCATCGACCATGTCCTTCGTGCTCATTACTTCGGTTCACCCCCTCTCTCCGTAGAGTACCTCTATCTCCCTCTCCAGGTCCTCGGCCACCGACGTCCTCGTCACCTCCCTGTAGAACCTCTCGTCGTAGTCCCTCGTCCGCACCACCACGGGCATGGGCACGGCATGTCCGAGGACCAGGACCTGCTGTTTGGAGTCCAGGCTCGCAAGCACGCTCCTCAGGCCCGAGGAGTTGCTCACCCCCGTGAGCACGGCCTGTATGTCCCTCTCGTCGTTCAGAAGGGCCACTATCTTCGTGCCTATCTGGCTCATGACCTCCTCGTCTATCCCCGAGGGCCTCTGATCTATGACTAAAAGGGAGACGTAGTACTTCCTCATCTCCCTGGCTATCTGTCCGAAGGCCGTCTGCTTGGCCGCCATGGGGCTCAGGAACTTGTGTGCCTCCTCCAAGACCAGCACCAGCTGCCTCGGCTCGTCCTCGGGACGCTGGGTGGCGAAGTACCTCTCGCTCTTCTCAACATATTTCTCATGGATTCGCCTCGCTATTATGTTGGCGACCAGCAGATATGCGAGCATACTCGTCTGGCGCCCGAACTCGAGCACTATGTGGACCCCCCGGTCTATG
>DTYS01000292.1 GCA_012961755.1 Candidatus Latescibacterota bacterium | reverse complement strand
GGTTGGACCAGGGGCTCCAGTTGGCCGCATCCGTCCTTACGGGCCCCTTCTCCCAGTCCTCCAAGTTCCTGTACTCCTCCTCGGACACCTCCTCCTGCGCCTGGGTCTCCGGGTCCTTGCGATAGTATATAAGGGGGGTATCGTCCGCCCCGTTCCTCACCTGAAGCGTGACCCACGCCTCCTCCTCCCCCAACTTCCTGACCTTCATCCTCAGGACCCCGAACACGACCGGCCTTTCCCGCTCGAACTCCACCAGCTCGGAGACGTACCTCGCCCTCGGCACGAACCCCCTCCCGTATACCTCCAACCCCGCTATTTCGAAAGGATTGGGCGAAAGGACCCTTAACTTTATGAACCTGAGGAGCTGCTTCGGGACCGGAAGCTCAACCCTCGGCTCCCTGTTCACCTCCACCCTCCTCAGCACTTCGTATATCGGCTCCCCTCCGGACGTGAAATGTCTTCCGTCGCTTATGGATACCTCGAACGCCCTTATGTAGTCGTCCATCCCGGAGGGGCTCGGATAGAACACGATTCGGTCGGCAGGATAGGACGCCCCGAGGTCGAAGTAGAAGGTCCTGCCGGTCTGATCCGCTCCGAACTGTTTGTAGCTTTCCCCAGTGGATGTGGTGGGATCCCCGTCCACCATGGGAGAGTTGGGGAAGCCCTCTGCCGACCTGTTCCAGACCCTGCTTCCACCCTCGGTCCTGAGGTCCTTGGGAGGGTAGTTTAGGAGGTCCTGCCAAGGTCCCACCGCTTCGACTATGTCCTCGTCGGGCGAGAAGCTGTAGGGCTTGAGCGTCCGTGGGTCACTGAGGTCCACCGCGACCGAGACCTGAGCTTGGGACGCCCACGGGACCCCATCTTCCCCCACGGTCCAAACCTTGACCTGGGCCGAAGCGGAGAACAACAGACAAAGAAGGAAGGTCATCTCGAAGTCCTTCCGAGCGAAGGGGGAGGATGGTAACCCCTGTAGACCTCCCTCCCGAAGCGGAAGGAGAGCTCGATGGTATCTACGGGGTCACCCTTGTAGTCGAACCTCAGCGCTATATCCTTCAACACAACCTTGAACCGCTCCACATCGGGATGGAGGGGTGGGAAGACGAGGTACCCCTCCTGTTCCTGGCCGCTGAACAGAGGATCCCCCCTGTAAAGCGTCCTTTTGAGGATGTCCTTCCTCTCCTCGTACCTCGCGTAGAAGTTCCCGGCGTACCCTAAGACGTAAGCCTGGTAGTATCCCGAAAGCTCGGCTATTCCTAAGGCTTTATAT
The DNA here is from genome assembly GCA_012961755.1 of Candidatus Latescibacterota bacterium. Classification (GTDB taxonomy): domain Bacteria; phylum Latescibacterota; class 4484-107; order B68-G9; family B68-G9; genus B68-G9. The sequence goes on along the minus strand of DTYS01000292.1, from coordinate 2,985 downwards.
GTCCTGCCGTTATCCGCTACAAGGACGGCCCTCGAAGGGTCCACGATGACCTTGGGATATGCGTAGTTCTTGACCTTAAGCAGGAACACCGTAAACCTCTGGGGGGTCCAATCGTCCCCCATGGGCCTCCAGTTACCGTAGGTGTAAGGGTTAGTGGATAGGGCCCCGGCCTTGGATTGTGAGGGGAACTGCCTGTTTAACTCCTCGTCCGAGACCGGCCTCAGGCTTATCTCCAACCTGTTGAAGGAATAAGATACGGTCCCATCGTCGTAGACCGTGGTGTGGGGTCCCTGTTCCGCCTCGGGCATCGGCCTTACGGGACCCGCGAAGTACCGGCCGCAGCCCGCCAGAAATATGGTGGTCAGGATACATAGCTTCCTCATAGCGGTCACCCCTAAAACGAGGGGGAAGGGGTCAAATCACCCCCTTCCCCCAGTTCCTCGGAAGGCTCCTCCCTCAGCGAAGGAGGGATTTGATGGTCCCCCATGTGCTGGGTTCCACCGCTGGGGTGTACTCCCCTATGGGCAAGAAGGTGAACTCGGACATGTAGTCCGCGTCGTGGGCGCCCTTCTCGTTGATGTGGGTGGATATCTGGTTGGTGCGCCCTTTGGAATCAGCCTCGTTGTAGGTGATGCTCAGCCCTATCAGATCGTGTGCCTTGTTTATGTGACGGGTGCTGGCGTCGTACCCATCAGGGGAGTAGTAATCCCACAGCGGCATAGCTATCTCGTAGTTGCAGGTGACGTTGGTGGCCAGATGCTTGGCCTCGGGCCAGACCTTGACGGCCGCCTTAACGTAGCCCTCGTTTATCGCCCACTGCATCTCAGGTATCTGTTTGTACCGCATATAGGCGACCTGAGGGTACCCTCCGGGAGTTGGAATGTGGAACGTCCATTGCTGCATGTCCGTCCTCGTTCCACCGCCGTCGGCGGGCCCGTGGAACGTGCCGCTGTGGTCGGCATCGGTGATGACCTCAAGGTCGTCGTCCTTCCAACCCTTATCTAGGTCGGTCTCATCTATGTTCAGGGTGTCGTCGGTAACGTGGACGAACACGTAGAGCTGGTTATCGGGCGGCTCGGACCATCCGACCTTGATGGCTATATCTATGTCGTCCTTGGTAGGAAGGACGCCGGTCAACGTGCACGACATCTGCCCGGGCTCGGACCTGATGATGTAGGCCGGATCGAACCACGCCCAGTCGTCGTCCAGCCCATCTATCACCATCTTGGTCGGGTCGGGCACCTGTAGAGCAAAGTACCCCACACCGTTGGTGTTCTCATAACCGAAGCCGGTCCCGCACCAGATCAGGACTCCCAAAGCCATCACTAAGGACGCGGACCTTCTCATGGCTACCTCCTCGTTAGAGGCTCACAGCATCGATACGAGCCATCACCAAGCCTACCGGCCTCACCTCCTTTCTTCCATATTCCTTGACAGAAACAAATATACAAACCTACTCTACAATTGTCAAGGTTCTTTTGCTACGACGTCTATGGGCCCCTCCCCCTCGACCGAGGCCCTGAGCCTCCGGACCCAGAACATCCTCTGAAGCCCTACTCTTAATTTGACCACCCTCCCCCCCTTAAGTAGAACATCCACGACGGTTTCCCTTCCTCGATACACCAACTTAAGCCTGTGCCTTCCACCGGAAAGCGGACCGAAGAGCACGGTATCCCCCCTGTCCATCCCCTTAAGGAGCCTCCCGTCCAAGAAGACCCTCACCTCACCTAAGTCTACGGGTTCTATCCTCCTCGCCCTCACGAGGGCGAGGTAGGCGTCCGGTTCCCCCTCGTACGACCTGCGCGGCCTTCTATGCCTTACGAGCCTGTATCCCTTCCCGCCCGGCTGAGCCAGGGCGAAGGCCACGAGGTTCACGCCCAGGAGCACCTCCGGCGATATCTCCACCGTATCGCTCGCGAAGGGCACGGTATAGGGAGCGAAGGCCACGAGCCTTCCGTCCAGTTCCATCCCCTCGTAACAGAAGGGTTCCCTATGCCTCCTGTAGACGGAGACGAGCTTCAGGTTCCTCGTCCTGTACCTCTCGTAGATAGAAGCCAGGTCTATATCGTAGAAGGAGTGAAAGACGGGATGGTCCGGCCCCCGGACGGGACCCGTGTACCCCATATAATACGGATCTTCCGGAGGGAGGAACTTAAAGAACTTGAACTTCCCTCCGTACTCCTTCTCTAAGTACCTCATTAACTGGTCGTACTGCTCTATCTTGGCCAGGACCAGGAACCCTCCCCCGAGGAGGTACCTCCCCAGAAGTTCCAAGTCCTGTCTGAGGGCCCCCGAGACCACCCTCAGGGTGTCCACCCCCACGCCCGATGTATCCCTGTACTCCTCCTGGCGGAACCCCACGAACGCTATCGGGGAGTTCTGGAAATTGGGGGAGGGGATGGGAGCGTAATCCTTGGTCAGGCGCACCCGGACCCTTGTATGTCTGTTTATGTAATCGGCGAGCCTGTCTAAGAGCCTCCCCCTGATCGTCCTGGCCAGGAGCAGGAAGCCCTCAAGCTTCCTCCTATCCTCACGGTCGACGAGCGCGAACCTCCTGATCCCCGCCCTCTCTATGTCCACCGTGCTGAGGAGCTCCAACTCCCATTCGTCGAACCTCGGGGGCTTGGGCACCTCGGGGAGCACGTCGTATGCGAACTTGACCGTAGGGGGTTCGGGCCTGAGCTCCACGGCCAGGAGGAAGGTATCCGACGGAACTGGAAGCTCAACCTCCGGCCGCGGCAGCAGGACGGGCGGTTCGGGGGGCGCGTAGCTCGGAGGTGAATAGCGCAGGAGCCCCGTACTTAGGGGCACGGGGCTCACCGTGAGTCTGAACATCCCGTAGGTCCCCCAGGACACCAACTTCACCCTGTACCTCCCGGTCGAAGGTGCGTACGGGTAAAGCAGAAGGGCCACGAGGTGCAACAGGGCAGAAAGCCCCATCGCTAAGGCTAACAGTCTGCGACGCCCTTCCAGCATAGCTCACCT
>DTYS01000291.1 GCA_012961755.1 Candidatus Latescibacterota bacterium | reverse complement strand
GGCGATGAGGCCGAGGTGCGGGATGCGGTGGAGGAGGCTGTGGAGGCTGCCCAGGTGGCCCTCCTGGGGGATGTCCACACCCACAGGTTCGATCCTCAGGGGGTCTCCGCCATGGCCATAATCGCCGAATCCCACATCTCGGTGCACACCTGGCCCGAATACGGGTACGCTGCCGTGGACGTATATACCTGCGGGGACGACGCCCGGCCGGAGAGGGCGCTCGAGGTATTTAAGAGACACTTCTCGCCGGAGCGTATGGAGGTACATGAGATAAAAAGGGGAATTCTTGTATGAGTACTGAGGAAGATAGATGGTTCACCGAGGCACAGACTGAGGGGGTTCGCCTCGGACTTCGGATCGGGCGGGAGATCCTGGTACGGAGGACGCCGTATCAGGACCTCCTGCTCGCCGAGACGACGGAGCTGGGAAGGCTCCTGGCTCTGGACGGGAGGGTTATGCTCACCGAGCGGGATGAGGCCTTCTATCACGAGATGTTGGTACATCCTGCCCTCCTCGGTCATAAGTACCCCCGCAGGGTTCTCATAATAGGAGGGGGGGACGGAGGGACCTTGAGGGAAGTCCTGAGGCACAGGGAAGTTGAGGAAGCTGTGCTGGTCGAGATAGATGGGGAAGTGGTTCGAAGGTGCGAACAATTTTTAGAATCCGTGCACAGGGGAAGCTTCCACGATCCGAGGACGAGGCTAGTATTCAAGCCGGGACAGGACTTCGTGAAGGAAGTTCATCTCGAGTACGATGTCATAATCGTGGACTCCTCCGACCCGGTCGGACCTAACCTGCCCTTATTTCAGGAGACCTTCTTCCTCGACTGTAAGAAGGCTCTGAGGCAAGGAGGTATATTCGTGTGCCAGAGCGGCTCCCCCTTCTACTACTCGGAGGAACTCGAGGAGGTGTACAGGGAGCTTAGTAAGGTGTTCGACCGTGTAGGGGTATACTTAGGCTTCGTGCCGACATATCCCTCCGGACTTTGGAGCTTCTGTATCGCCGGAGATGGTGAGCTCCCACTGGGGCCTCTAAGGGAACCTAACTTCCCTACAAGGTACTACACCCCGGACGTGCACAGGGCCGCCTTCGTGCTTCCGAGGTTCGTGGAGGAACTTTTGGGCAAGTAGATAAACCGAAGTGCGAGAGGTAAAGATGAGGCCGGGAAGCCGGTCTTTTGTTTTTGATGAGGTAGGACGTCTACGTTTTTTAGGGGCCGAGGAAGGGGAAGCTAAGATAGTCCTGTTCGGCGTCCCCTTGGAAGCTACGGAAAGCTTCAGAGGGGGCACGAGGTTCGCTCCGAACGCCATAAGGGAGGCCTCGCAGTCCATAGAATCTTACAGCAGGGTCTTCAGGGGCGACTTAGAGGAACTTGGACTGGCCGACGTCGGGAACGTGGAGATCCCCGGAGGTGTAGCTGAGAGCATAGAGAGGGTCTCTGAGCTGGTGAGGTCCTGGGCTTCGGAGGACAAGAGGATCGTCATGCTCGGAGGTGAGCACACCATCACATTGGGAGCTGTAGGAGGGATGTTGGAAGCTTTGGGTAGGTTGCAAGTTGTGGTCTTGGATGCCCATTCGGACTTCAGGAAGGAGTACCTAAGGTCTTCGCTCTGTCACGCGACGGTATGTAGGAGGCTTCACGAGATGGGAGTTTTGGTGGGGGTGGCCGGAGTGCGCTCCTTCTTCGGGGGGGAGGGGGAAGAGTTCGAGGAACTTCTATGTCACATAGAAGACATAACCTTCCGCCTGGACCCCCATGTTCCTCTGTACCTGAGCGTGGATCTGGACGCCCTGGACCCATCTATCTGCCCTGGAGTCTCCAATCCTGAACCGGGAGGGCTTTCGTACGTCCAGGTTCTGGAGCTCTTCGGAGCCCTAAGGGATTTCGAGGTCGTCGGTATGGACATCGTCGAGGGATGTCCCCCCTGTGACCCATCGGGGATCACGATGGTCGTGGCCGCCAAGCTCGTGCAGGAGGGAACGGTCGCCTTTTGGAGGGGAGGGGCAAGTTGAAGCTCTGGCCGATATTGGGAGCCTTTTCCGTCGGGGTCCTGGTAGGATTCTTAGCATCTAAGGGGTTGGAACGGGAGCCCGAAGGGACCTCCTCGAAGCTTGAAAGGGATGAGGATTTCTCCTCATCCTTTATGGAACGGCTCCCGGCACGGTTGGAGGAATTAGGTATAGGAAGGGAACTCGTCTCGGAGACGGACGAAGGGGTGGTGGTCAAAGTTGCAGATGACCTTTCTCCTTTGGTGGTGAACTTGGAGGTAACGAGGCTCGTGGACGAGCTCGGAGGGAAGGTATTCAGGGCGGTGGAATACGAGGATGGAAGGGTCAGGATAGATGTGGGGACGAGCGAAGGGCCGACGGACGTCGTGTTGCTGTTACCATCCCTCGAAGTGCACAGGAGGACGGGAAAGATAGCCATCATAGTCGACGACTTCGGATATCAGGACGACGAGCTCGTCCGAGGCTTCTGCGAGCTTCCGAGGGAGGTAGCCTTATCGGTCCTTCCGTTCCGGAAAAGGACGGCTCGGATAGCCGAGGATCTCTGTAAAAGTGGACACGAAGTGCTCCTCCACCTCCCTATGGAACCTTATAAGGCGAACCCCGGGAAAGGGGCCATATATGTGAGGATGTCGGACGAAGAGATAGAAAGAAGGGTGAAGGAAGCTCTAAGCCAGGTTCCATGTGCCGTGGGAGTGGACAACCATATGGGCTCCAAGGCCACGGAGGATAGAAGGGTTATGAGGGCGATATTGAAGGTCCTGAGGAGGAGGGGCCTATTCTTCGTGGACAGCAGGACGAGCGCTCGTTCCGTAGGATACGAGGTGGCGTTGGAGATGAAGGTGAGGGCGGCCGAGAGGACGAAGTTCTTGGACGTCGTGGAGAAGAGGGAGGCCATAGTCCGGACGCTCCGGGACCTGGCCGATGCGGCGGCGGAGAAGGGAGTGGCCGTAGGAATATGTCACGCTAAGCCCTTGACCTTAGAAGTCCTGAAGGAGGAGCTTCCAAGGTTAGAGAAGATGGGGTTCTCGTTGGTACCGGTCTCCCAAGTTGTCTCGACAGTGCGCATAGCGAGGGGACTATAAAAAGGCTCTCCCAGCTTACGGTGGCGAGGTCCCTAAGGCGTTTCCTGTACAACGGCGCTCTTTGGGGAGCTTACGGTCAGCTCGTGACCGTCACCGGTCCTATATTCACCGGATACGCCCTATGGATGGGCCTTAAGGAATCGGACATCGCCGCCCTCGCATCCGTAGTAGCACTGGGGGGCCTTATACAGCCCTTCTCCTTTATGTTAGCGAGCCGGCTGAGGGACCAGAAGGCGTTCGTGGTGAGGGTCGGATTCTTGGAGATAAGCCTCGTGGTCTCGGTACTTCTGGTCCCGTTTTTGGCAAGCTCCACCGGAGCACGCCTCGCCCTGACCTCAGGGCTCGTCCTGGCGGGAACTTTCATGGGCCATCTCGTCTCCCCCCTTTATAACAGCTGGTTCTCCACCCTGCTTCCCGAGGAGATAAGGGCAAGGTTCCTGAGCAAGAGGATGATACTTGTGAGCTTGAGCACCATGTCGGTGGGATACATCTCGGGAAGATATTTGGATATAGTGCATGGGGGATACCTCGGGTTCCTGATGCTCTTCATCTTCGCCTGGACCGTAGGTGTGGGAGGATACGTACTCCTTGCGAAGGTCCCCTTTCCTCAGGACATCAGGGTGGAAAGGGGCACATCGCTCGGGAGGGTCGTCCTCCTCCCGTTCCGACATCAGGAGTTCAGGAGGCTCCTGTCCTTCTACCTGGTCTGGGCCTTCGCAGCACTTATGGCCAATCCTTTCTATAACGTCTTTATGATCAGGGACCTCCGGATCAAATACGCCACTATAGGGATCTTCAACATCATCTACACGGCGATGATGGTCTTGGGATACAGGTTCTGGGGAAATATCGTGGAAAGGTTCGGAAGCAAGCCGGTCCTTCAGGTGCTCATGGTCCCGAGGGTCGTATTGTCGCTGATATGGGTTATGCTCACCCTAGGAAATGCCCATATATTGCTTCCGGTTATAATGGTGGTGAGCGGCTTAACCTTCTCGGGCCTGACAGTAGCGGTAAACACGCTCCTCTTCGGCACCGTGCCGGAGGGAGGTGAGAGATCAGCTTTCTTCGCGAGCTGGGCCTTCTCCAACGGCCTGGTATCGTCGGCGGCGTCCGGGTTCGGAGCTCTCTTAGCGCATCTGCTCTCTGGGTATGAGGCCTCGCTCGGGGGGGTCGCTTTGAACAACATCAAGATCATATTCATCATCTCCTCCTTCCTCCTCGGCGTGCCCATCTACCTCCTGCGTCGGGTATCGGACGTGAAGGCCAAGCCCGCCTCGTACCTCCTGGGCCAGGTGCTCAGGGGAAATCCCTTCGCCTTCGCGTACAACGCTTTCCTGTTCTCAAGGGCGAGGGAGGTGCGCCAGCGCGCCAGGGCGGCGAGGGCAATGGGAAGGTCCAAAAGCCCTATGGCGGTGGAAAGGCTGGTGCAGGCCATGAACGACGTGAGCCCGGAGGTTAGAGTTCAGGCGGTCAAGGGATTGGGGGAAACGGGTTCCGAGGAGGCTGTGGAGCCGCTCGTACAGGAACTTTCCGATGAGGAGTCGGATGTGAGGGCTGAAGCTGCGGAGGCTTTAGGGAAGCTTAGGCATCCTAAGGGAATAGATGCTCTATTTAAGGCTTTGGATTCCGAAGATATAAGGGTCCAAATAAGCGCTATAAGGGCGCTGGGGGACGTAGGAGGAGATGAGGTCAAGGAACGACTTTACGGAAAGCTTCTAGGGCCGTTCAACAGGCTCCTCTTCCCCACCGTCGTGGAGGCCCTGAGCAGGCTGAAGGACCTCAGGGTCGTCGTGCCGGCGTTGGAAGGGATCCGGAGCTATCGTTCCCCGGTGATACGACTTCAGCTCTTGAACGCTGTCTGCAGGGCCCTGGGAGCTGGGGACAGGTTCTACCGGTTGCTCTCCCTGAACAGGCTGGAGTTGGCCGAGCGGCTGTACGATATATTAGGAGACATGAGAAAACAGCTCAGGAACCTTCCCCCCGAGCCCAGGGCCGCGGTCTCGGGAATATTGAGGGAACTCGAAGCGGCCTTGGAGGAGGAGAGGTACGAGGATATGCCGGAGTTGGCCCTCGAACTTGCTGAGGAGCTGAAGGGGGAGACCTTCGAAGTAGGCCTCGAAGCTCTGAGAACCTTCTGTCAGCTCCACAGGGAAGGGAGGTCGGAAAGGCCGGAGATCTTTTCGGTGGTATGTTTGGAAAGGTTGATAGAGGAGACCTTCTAAGGGGGGAAGGAGGATGCATGAAAGATGTTCGGTTTAAGGTGGGAGATATAGCGGTGTACCCTTCCTCCGAAGTTAAGGGGAAGGACGCTGTCTTCCTCCTGGCCAGGAAGGGGAAGGAGAGGCTCTTAGTGGTCTGGTCCCGTTCTGAGGGGACGCTCGCCTCCTTCCAGGGGGAGACCTTGCGGCAGGATGATCGGTCCCTCAAGATCTGTCCTCTCACTCACGCCAACGCCGTAGCCTTGAGGAAGGCCCTTCCGGAACTCTGTCCGAAGCCCGCGGGGCTTAGAAGGTCCGTCGGCTTAGGGGACAGGCTCGGGCTCGCCACCCCTGGGCACGTCCGGGCAGTCAGGGGCACGGGGGTCTTTCCGGTCCTCGCCCAGCAATCGGTTCGGGAGATGTCCAGGACGGGAAGGTCTCCGGAGCAGGTCCTGGACGACGCCACCTGGGGAGCCCTTCAGGAGGGTTGGACTGAGGGGTTCGGGGCCGACGCCGACCATCTTAAGACCATAGGGGACATAGATTCCTGCGCACGGGCGGGCTTCGTCACGTACACCCTGGACCCGAGCGAGTACGTGGACGACTCCGCCGGGTCTTACGATGTTGGAACGTTGGTCGCTAAGTACGAAGCCCTACCTTGGGACCGGCTCGAATCTCGCCCCGAGGATATGCGCAGGACGTACTGCGGACGATCCTTCCAGGTAGGACCCTCCGTGTACATCCTGTCCGAGGAGACTTTCCTCAGGGCCGCGGTGAAGTACGGAAGGGCGATAGCACATACGGTCGAGATGTGCCGCCACCTATCGGAAAAGGTGGAGGAGTACGAGCTCGAGATCTCCGTCGACGAAACGTCCTCCCCTACGACCCCCGAGGAGCACATCTTCGTGGCATCCGAGCTCAGAAGGCTCGGATGCCGGTGGACGAGCCTTGCCCCGAGGTTCGTCGGGGAGTTTCAAAAGGGGGTGGACTACATCGGGGACCTGGACGAGTTCAGGGAACAGTTCCGCAGACATATGGCCGTAGCCAGGGAGTTCGGACCGTACAAGCTCAGCATACATTCCGGTTCCGACAAGTTTTCGGTCTACCCCGTAGCCGCGGAGGAATCCGAGGGGCTCGTCCACCTCAAGACGGCCGGCACGAGCTACCTGGAGGCGCTGAGAGCGGTCTTCGAGCTTTCTCCTGAGCTCTTCAGAGATATAGTAGCCCTGGCCTTAGAGCACTATCCTCAGGACAGGGCGAGCTACTATGTGAGCGCGGATCCGTCACGGATCCCGGACCCAAAGACGGCAAGTTACGAAACCCTCAAGGGCCTCCTGGACGACTTCCACGGCAGGCAGATCCTGCACGTCACATACGGCTCTGTATTGGAGAGGTTCGGGGAAAGGTTGAAGGAGGTGCTCGAGGAGGGTGAGGAAGTGTACTACAGTATGCTCGAGGGACATCTTAGGAGGCATATAATCCCGTTCTCGGCCGAGGGAGGTGGAGCATGACGGGAAAGGAGAGGGTGTTGAGGGCATTGGGCCACGAGGAGCCGGACAGGGTCCCGGTTATGGAGTACATCTTCGAGCACGGGATCATAGAGCAGGTCCTCGGAAGGCCGTCGTTCTGGAGGGGGCACTTCAAGGAGATAAAGGCATACTGGGAAGGGAGGAGGGACGAGGTCGTGGAGAGCCAGAAGAGGGATGTCGTGGAGTTCACCTTGGCTATGGGCTTGGACGGGGTGACGGTCTCGATGGTCCCCCCCGAGGGGTTCAGGCTCGAACCACTTCAGCAGTTGGACGAAAGGACCTGGAGGGACTGGGAAGGGAACGTATACCGTTACAGCCCTCTGACAGAGGACCTTGTAATGATGGCCCCCAAAGCGTTGGAGCCACAGAAGCCTCCCGAGGACCTATGGGAGCCCCCCCAGGAGCCCGATCCTTCCGAGTTCGAGCTTATAGACCATGTGATAAGGGAACTCGGGGATACGCACTTCGTGATCTCCAGGCTCGGCCGCAGGGTCCGCCCCCCCTACCCCAACCCGTTCGGGATGGAGGAGTGGATGATGCGACTGGCCGAGGACCCGGACGGGGTGAGGGAGGAAAGGATAAGGGGGGCGGAGGAGGCCCAGAGGACCATAGATGCCATCTTCGCAAGGGGGGTGGATACCGTCTTCCTAGAGGCGGACTACGGCAGCAGCACCGGGCCTATGATGTCCCCCGAGACCTTCAGGAGGGCTATACTTCCCGGAATGGAGGTGCTGTGTGGGCATATCAAGCGCCACGGAGCGCCCGTGATATTCCACTCATGTGGCAAGAACAGGCTTCTGTTGGACATGTTCGTGGAAGCGGGAGTGGACTGTTACCAGTCCATACAGCCCGAGGAGGACATAATAAGCCTCAAGAGGGACTTCGGTGATAGGCTTTGCCTATGGGGCGGCATAAACGTGGACCTGCTCGTACGTGGGACACCCGAGCAGGTAAGGGCCGAGGTCAGAGAGGCGATACTTGGATGCAAGGAAGGAGGTGGATTCATCCTCGGAGCCTCCCATAGCCTCATGGCCGGTACCAAGGCCGAAAACTACAGGGAGGCCCTAAAGGCCCTGGAAGAGGTGGGATGGTACTCATACGAGTCCTGTACAACGATCTCCCGTGTCAGATGAAACTTGTCTCCTTTGGAGCTAAGCTGTATCTTTAAGACCGAGGAGGGGACATGACCCTGGTCGGGATAATCTCGGACACCCACGACAACAGGCCCCTGATCAGGAAGGCGGTAGAACTCTTCAACGAAAGGGAAGTGAAATTGGTCCTCCACGCAGGGGACTTCATAGCCCCATTCGTGGCCAGGGATTTCGAGGCCCTAAGGTGTCCCCTCGTAGGAGTCTTCGGCAACAACGACGGGGAGGTGAAGGGGCTTAAGAGGGCGTTCAGGGACGTAGGGGAGATACATCGGGGGCCTCATTCCTTCACTTACGAAGGCAGGAGGATAGCACTCATGCATGAGCTCAAGGGGCTGGAGGAGTTCCTGAGGCAGGAATACGACCTCGTAGTGTACGGCCACACCCACGAGCCGGAGGTAAGGGAGGGAAGGCCGCTCGTGGTCAACCCAGGGGAGGCGGGGGGATGGCTCCACGGAAGGTCTACGGTCGTCGTCCTCGACATAGACAGGATGAAGGCCGAGCTTTTCGAAATCTAAGGGAGGTGCCCCATGCGTTCCACCCCCATAGGCATAGCCATGCTCAACGACGAGAGGAAGCATGTATGGAGCCGCAACAACCCTGAGAACGAGAGGGTCGTGAGGCATTGGGCCGAGGTCCTCGGGAGGGAGCTTAAGAACAGGGACGGTTCTGCCCCCGAGATAGTGGTAGGCTCGCAGATAATAACCTCCGTACGCGCCGCCCAGAAGGTAGGTGAGGAGCTGGCCAGGGCAGGGGTGAAGCAGATCGTTATGCTGTACAACGTCTGGAACTTCCCCTTCCTCGCCTGGCCCTTCCTCAACAGCGTCGGGAGGGACGTGCCCGTGCTGAGCCTCTCGAACAACAACGGGAAGTTCCCTGGCAACGTTGGACTTCTGGCTACAGACGGGGCACTTCGCCAGGCGGGGTTCCGTACCCACAGGATAATAGGGGAGATAGACGATCCGGAGACCAGGAGGAAGGTGGTGGACTGGCTTAGGGCTTCCCAGGCCCTCACCACGATGAGGAACGAGGTCTACGGCCTTTACGGTGGACACTCCATGGGTATGGAGACAGGGTACTTCCACCTGGTCCCCACCCTCAAGTACATAGGAACTACGGCGAGGCAGGTGGACCAACTGTGGCTTGTGAAGGTCATGGAGGACGAGGTGGACGAGGGTGAGGTCGATAAGGGGTTCAGGTGGTTCCAGGAGATGCTCGGGGAGAGGATCCTCTACGACGGGAAGATGCTCACCCCCGAAGCCCTCAAGCAGCAGATAAGGCTATACCTTGCGATGAAGCTCGTGAACGAGGAAAAGGGCTTCGACTTCTGCGGGCTCAAGGGCCAAAGGGAGCTTACGGAACATGTGTGCTTAGGAGATGTGGCCGAGATGCTCATGAACGACCCATACGACTGGAACGGTCCCAAGGAGCCGACGGTCTGCGCCACCGAGGCCGATGCCTACGCGGCCATAACCATGCAGATGCTGAAGTACATCTCGGGAGGGCTTCCCGTGCTCTTCATGGACGTGAGGCTGTACCATCCCGACCTCGACCTCTGGGACTGGTGCAACAGCGGAAACCACGCATCCTGGTACGCTGCAAGGAGCGACGATCCCAAGGAGAACTTCGCAAAGGTCACCTTCCATCCAGCCTTAGAGCTTTACTTCAAGGCCGGTGGGGCGTCGGTGGAGTTCGACGCGGCAGCCGGGGAGATGACGTTCGCAAGGCTCGGGCTCTGGGACGATAAACCCTACATGGTGATAGTCAAGGGGGAGGCGGTGGAGCTTCCTCCGGAGGAGAGGAGGAGGATAAACTCCATGACCGACCCGACATGGCCCCACGTCCACGCAAAGCTCCCGTGCTCCTTCCAGGAGTTCGTGGACCTCTTCCCCTGCAACCACGTCTTAGGTGTCGCGGGGAACCACGTGAGGAGCCTGGTATACCTCTGCGAGATATCCGGGATAACGCCCTTGGTGTTGGGACCTGAGGCCAAGGGGAGGACCGAACCTATATGGGAGAGGGTGAGATGACGAGAGAAGAAGTTTGGGCACTGCTCTGCAGCTGGACGAAGTCCCCGGGGCTCCGCAAGCACGCCCTTGCGGTCGAGGCGGCCATGAGGTACTACGCAAGGAAGTTCGGGGAGGACGAGGAACTCTGGGGCATAACCGGGCTGCTCCACGACATGGACTACGAGAGGTACCCGAATCCACCGGACCATCCCTCCAAGGGAGCGGAGGAGCTGAGGAGGCTTGGGTACCCTGAGGAGGTGGTGCGGGCGATCGAGGCACATGCCGATTGGTCCGGGGTGCCCAGGGACACCCTCATGGCCAAGGTGCTCTACGCATGCGATGAGCTCGTAGGATTCTTAGTCGCCTGTGCCCTGGTTATGCCCCATAAGAAGATGGAAGAGGTGAGGGTGGAAAGCGTGCTGAGGAAGATGAAGGACAAGTCCTTCGCAAGGAAGGTGGACAGGGACGCCATCCGCAAGGGTGTGGAGGAACTCGGGGTGCCGTTGGAGGAACACATAGCTGACACCTTAAAAGCCCTCAAGGAGGCAGCTGGGAAGCTCGGGCTCTGAATGACCTCCCCTTCAACGGGCACCGCCTGAACGTTGAGGAAGTGTTTGACTTTGGGCGCGAAATGTTTTAAATTTTATCGATCCGACTTCGGAGGAGGAAGATATGTTCGAACCCGTGTCCAACACTTTGGATCTTCCGAAGCTTGAGCACAAGATTCTGAAGTTCTGGGATCGGACCCAAGCTTTCAAGAAGCTCGTGGAGAGGAACAGGGGCAAGCCCAGGTTCTCCTTCTTGGACGGCCCTATAACAGCGAATAACCCTATGGGCGTCCACCACGCATGGGGGAGGACCTACAAGGACATATATCAGAGGTTCCGGGCCATGACCGGCCACGAGCTTCGCTACCAGAACGGGTTCGACTGTCAGGGGCTTTGGGTCGAAGTCGAGGTCGAAAAGGAGCTCGGCTTCAAATCCAAAAGGGATATAGAAAGATATGGGATAGAGAGGTTCGTGGAGAAGTGCAAGGAGAGGGTACTTAGGTTCTCCAAGGTTCAGACCCAG
>DTYS01000290.1 GCA_012961755.1 Candidatus Latescibacterota bacterium | reverse complement strand
GGGTTGGCCCCGGTCTTGCGGGCTATCTTATCTATCTCGTCTATGTAGACGATCCCCACCTCGGCCCTCGCGACATCGTAGTCAGCAGCCTGGAGGAGCCTCACGAGGATGTTCTCCACATCCTCGCCTACATATCCTGCCTCGGTGAGGACCGTGGCGTCGGCTATGGAGAAGGGGACGTGCAGGAGCTTGGCCAGGGTCTGGGCCAGGAGGGTCTTTCCGGTGCCCGTGGGACCTATAAGGAGTATGTTGCTCTTCTCTAACTCCACATCCCCATCGTTCTGGGGGGAAAGTATCCTCTTGTAGTGGTTGTAAACGGCGACGGCCAAGGCCTTCTTCGCCCTATCCTGGCCTACCACATATTCGTCCAGACCTGCCTTTATGTCCTCCGGCCTGGGAAGTGAGTCCAAGCTGAGCCCGGGAGGCGTCTGGGCCTCCTCGGCTAATATCTCGCTGCACATCCTCACGCAGTCCGAGCATATGTTCACGCCCGGCCCCTGGATGAGCCTGGGGACCTGTTCTTGGGTCCTTCCGCAGAAGGAACACCTCAATCCCGGCAGCCTTCGTGCCATCATGTTTCCTTTCTAAGCTTTCGGTAGCTCATTATCTCGTCCACTATGCCGTAATCTTTGGCCTCCTGAGCGCTCATTATGAAGTCCCTGTCGGTGTCCCGTTCTATGCGCTCCAAGGGCTGGCCGGTGTGTTCGGATAGGATCCGGTTTATCCTGTCCCTGAGCTGGACTATCTCCCTTGCGTGTATCTGGATGTCGGCGGCAGGTCCTTGGATTCCGTAAGCCCAGGGCTGGTGGATGACCACCCTGGAGTTGGGGAGCGCGTAGCGCTTGCCCTTCGTCCCACCGGCCAAAAGTACCGCTGCCATGCTCGAGGCCTGGCCTACGCATATCGTGCTCACGTCGGGCTCTATGTATTGCATCGTATCGTATATGGCCAGGCCGGCCGATATACTGCCTCCGGGGGAGTTTATGTAGAGGTAGACGTCCTTCTCCGGGTCCTCGGACGCGAGGAACAGCATCTGGGCTATGACGAGGTTCGCCACCGTATCGTCTATGGGATAGCCCAGGACTATTATCCTGTCCCTGAGGAGTCTCGAGAAGATGTCGTAGGCCCTCTCCCCCCTTCCTGTCTGCTCTATTACTATCGGCACCAAGCTCATATCGTCTCCTTCAGGTTAAGCTGGCACTAAGATCGGTGTACGGTCCGGGTCGACCGGAAGCTCCTCTATCTGGGCCTTGGACTCCAAGAACTCCCAGACCTTCTCCTCGAGGACCTCATCCCTTATCCTCTCCCATCGGCCGTCTTCCTTGTACGCCCTTTCGAGCTCTTCGAACGGTCTCCCTTCGGACCTGGCCCTTATGCGGACGAGGTCCTCCACCTCCTCATCTGAGGCCGATATCCCCTCCTGTTCGGCTACGGAGCTTAGGAGCCACTTGGTCTTTATCTCCCGCAATATCCTGGTCCTGTGGCCACGCCTTGCATCTTCGTCCACCTCCTCCCCCCGCCTGCGCATGTCCTCCAGGAGCACGTCCAGGTAACGGTCAACCAGACGGTCGGGGACGGGGACGTCGTTCCTGTCCAGAAGTTGGTTCAAAAGTTCGGTCCTGAGCTCCCGGGTGGATAGTTCGTCCAACTTCCTCTGCAGGTATTCCCTTACGGCGGAGCGCATATCCTCCAGGTCCTCGTACCCCTCGTCCCTCGCGAACTCGTCGTCCAGCTCGGGAAGGACCTTCTCGTACACCTCCTTCACCAAGATCCTGTACCCCAACGTGACGGGGTTGCCCGAGCTGTCCCGTCGCTCCAGAAAGATCTGGCGCTCCTCCCCCCTCCTAGCCCCCACGAGCTGCTCGTCGAAGTCCTCCCCGACGCCGGATTTGCCCAGCTCTATCAGGACCCCTTCCTGTCTGTGGCCAACTATCGGCAGTCCTGATGCGTCAGTGCGCTGCACGTCCACCCTCACCAGGTCCCCGAACCTCGCCTCCCTGGCGACGGTCCTGACCTGAGCGTGACGTTCCCTTATCTCATCTATCCACCTGTCGACGTTCTCTTCCGATACCTTAAAGAGCCTCCTCGTGGCCCTGAGGCCGGAGTAGTCCACCTCGAGCTTCGGCTGTACGTCCACCGTGGCGGTGAAACGGAAGCGCTCGCCTGGCTTGTAGTCGATCCCCCCAAGTTCGGCCTGGAAGAGCGGCTCTATCCCGAGCTGTTCCCTGGCCTCCTTGTAGAACCTCCGGATGAGGCGGCTGAACACCTCCTCCTGTATGGCCTGACCGAAGCGGGCCTTTATGAGGGAGAGGGGGACCTTACCCTTCCTGAACCCAGGAAGTTGGGTGTCCTTCTGATACTTCCTGTAAGCCTCCTCAAGCTCCCTCTCGACCTCGTCCACAGGAGCTTCGACCTCTATCTCCCGCCGGATGGCATCTATCTCCCTCACGTGCGCCGTTACCATGACACCTCCACTGAACTATATGCGAGAGGGGGGACTCGAACCCCCACGGGAGTACCCACCAGATCCTAAGTCTGGCGCGTCTGCCAGTTCCGCCACTCTC
>DTYS01000289.1 GCA_012961755.1 Candidatus Latescibacterota bacterium | reverse complement strand
TTGGTGCCTTCAGCCGCATGCTCGCTGTTGGGCTGGCCCAACAGATACTTATCGGCCCACTTAGCCTGGCCGACCTCAGCATCTATCTGATCGTTCAGCGCCTGGAGTTCCTCTAAGATGGCCTGGCGCTCCTCGCTACCCAAAGTGTCGTTAGCCGCCTGTTCGGCCAGGGATTTCATCCTGTGGAGGATATCGTTGATGTTGTTGAGATGGCCCTCCGCCACCGTCATGAGGTTACTGGCGCTTGCTATGTTGTCCAGGGCCACCCCTATGCCCTCTGACTTGACCAGGAGCTTGTTGGCGATAGTGTACCCGGCAGCGTCGTCGGCTGCGGAGTTGATGCGCTTGCCGGTGGCGAGCCTGGTCTGGTGGATGGCCAGGTGTCGGTTGATATCGTTGAGGGCGTTGAGGGCCTGCAGGGCACCGATGTTGATGTTGATCCTGTTGTAATCCACCTGTGCCATATTTACCTCCTTGTAGTTTGTGAGCCTCCTTGCTTCTTGATTTACACCTCTTCCGACCCTTTCTACCCTATTATATCGGCAGCTTCGCTGAAAGCTTTAGGGGAATTTCCTTCCGATCTTGGAGGAAAATTTTTCCTGATTACGGGGACCGGGGACGGAGGGCCGTGGATGGCAGGCTCTATCCGAAATAGGTACAAAAAGGTACAGGATTTGCTAAAAGCTAACTTCAGGAGGCCTTATGAAGGACGGACACCGGACGGGCGGAGTTTTAGAATTGGTGGGGTTCCGGTTGGAAGGAGAGGAGTTCGGGGTCCCCATCCGGGATGTGCGCGAGATAATCCGGATGCAGGAGGTGACCAGGGTCCCGCGTGCACCGGATTCCGTGGAGGGAGTAATAAACTTGAGGGGACAGATCGTGTCCATAATCGACCTGAGGAGAAGGTTGGGGATGTCGCCCAAGGAGAAAGACCGGGATACCCGGATCGTGATCGTCGAGCTCGAAGGGGAGTTAGCTGGGTTCGTGGTGGATTCCGTCACCGAGGTTCTGAGGTTGCCGGAAGATCGGATCGAACCTCCCCCTGATATGGTGGTAAAGCAGGAGTACGTCACAGGTGTAGGGAAACTGGAGGACAGGCTCTTGATACTTTTGGACCTGGGTAAGGTCCTGTCCGAGGAGGAGCTATGCCGGACGGGCAGGAGTTAGAACACTTCGACGATATCGTATCGGAGTTCGTGGCCGAGATGCAGGAGCTCCTGGATCAACTGGATGAGGATCTGGTCCAGTTGGAGGCCGAAGGTGGAGATCACGAGCTGCTTAAGGAGATATTTCGGATCTTACATACTATAAAGGGTACCTCGGGGTTTTTAAACTTCGATAGGATACAACTGCTCGCCCACAGGCTCGAGGACCTCCTGGCCCACCTTAAGAACGGAAGACTGAAGGTAGGCCAGGAGGTTATGGATGTGCTATTGGCCGGAGCGGATAGGCTTAAGGAACTGTTGGAAAGGATCAGGGAGGAGAGGACCGACGAAGGGGTCGAAGTGGAGGACCTCGTGGCCTCGGTTGAGGACCTGCTCAGGAGGTCGGAGGAAACGCCTCCTGAGGCTACCGAACGGAAGGAGGTCGATCCCGAGCTCCTCGGGGACTTCTTGACGGAGGTACAGGAACTGCTGGACGGCATCGAGGACCATCTGGTTGAGCTGGAGGCGAAGCGGGACGATCCCGAGTTTTTGGGCGAGATATTTAGGGCACTTCACACGATAAAGGGAACCTCAGGATCTTTGGGATTCTCCCGTATGTCCGAGCTCGCTCACGGGGCAGAGGAGGTCCTGGACCGCCTCAGGAAGGGGAGGACTTCCGTGGACCGGGACCTTGTTGACGGCCTTCTGGCCGTCCTCGATACCTTGAGGAGGCTCTTAAGGGATATAAAGGGAGAAGGTGAGGAAAGGACGGATATCGGGACCGCTATGTCTACGATCGAAGCCCTACTGGAAGGTAAGGCTGTGGGAAAGGCCGCAAAGGTCCGGAAGGTAAGGGCCGGACCTGGGGCCGTGGAGACCATAAGGGTGAACGTGAAGAGGCTTGACCAGCTTATGGACCTGGTCGGGGAGCTCGTGCTGAACAGAAATAGGCTGTTGCAGATCGAAGGTGAGATAGGGACGAGGTATAGAGGGGAGAGGATAGCCGAAGAACTGGACCTGGCCACCTCACACCTCGACCTCCTCACCTCGGAATTACAGGAGATGGTCATAAAGACCCGTATGGTTCCCGTGGGGAGGGTCTTCAACAAGCTCCCGAGGCTCGTGAGGGACCTGTGTAGGGTCAGCGGTAAGGAGGTGAGGTTAGTGATAGAGGGCCAGGATACCGAAGTGGACAAGACCGTCATAGAGGAGATAGGCGACCCCTTAGTGCACCTCATAAGGAACGCCGTCGACCACGGAATAGAGCTCCCGGAGGAGAGGGAGAAGCTCGGCAAGCCCAGGGAGGGGCTCATAAGGCTCTACGCAGCTCAGGAGGGAAACAGGATAGTGATAGGGATCGAAGATGACGGCAGGGGGATGGACGCCGAGAAGATAAAGCGTAGGGCGATAGAAAGGGGTCTGCTCTCCCCCGATGAGGTGGACAGGATGGACGATAGGGCTATCTGGAACTTAGTGTTCCTCCCGGGTTTCAGTACGGCCGATAAGGTTACGGACGTCTCCGGGAGGGGCGTGGGGTTGGACGTGGTGCATACCAACGTGAACAAGCTTAACGGGAGCGTATCGTTGGATTCTACGCCGGGAAAGGGTACGAGGATAGAAATAAAGCTCCCTTTAACTTTGGCCATAATACAGGGTCTGGTGGTCCAGGTCGGGGGGGAACTTTATGTGGTACCTCTCTCCTCCGTGGAGGAGGCCGTGAGGGTTGGGCCTGGGGATATATACAAGATACAACGGAGGGAAGTGATAAGGCTGAGGGATACCGTATTGCCCCTCGTCAGGCTGGACAGGCTCTTCGAGGTGCCGGAGGATGGGAGGAAGGACGAAGGATATGTGGTGGTGATAGGAACCAAGGAGCGCAGGGTGGGGCTGGTCGTGGACGACCTCGTGGGGCAGGAGGAGGTGGTGATAAAGTCCTTGGGCAAGCTCCTCCAGGATACCCCGGCCATAGCTGGGGCGACCATAAGGGGGGACGGGAGGGTGTGCCTGATAGTAGATGTCGACGGGATGATGAGCTTAGCCTGAGAAGGAAGATGAAAGGGACCGGAAGGGTGAGGGTCCTGGTGGTGGACGATTCCGCCTTTATGCGTAGAGCTATATCCGCCGTGCTGGAGACCGATCCCGAGATAGAAGTCGTGGGCACCGCCGGGGACGGGTTGGAGGCCCTGGAGAAGCTGAGGTCCTTAGACCCGGACCTCGTAACCCTGGACATAGAAATGCCTAAGATGGATGGACTTACAACCCTAAAGCATATCATGAAGGAACACCCCCTGCCGGTGCTCATGGTCAGCTCCTTCACTACCGAGGGGGCCGATGCCACGCTTACGGCCTTGGAGTTAGGAGCGGTGGACTTTATACCTAAGGACCTGTCTATGTCGTTGGATATCGTGAAGATAAGATATACATTGCTCGAGAAGGTCAAGGCCATAGCCAGAAGGGGCCTCAGGAGAAGAGCCCCTGCGGGGCCGAAGGTCCTGACCCCACCGCCCGAAAGGAAGTTCGAGGTTATAGCAATAGGAGTTTCCACGGGCGGTCCTATGTCCCTTCAGAAGGTGCTGACGAAGCTCCCCGCGGACCTCCCCGCGGGCGTGCTCGTAGTCCAGCATATGCCTCCCAAGTTCACTAAGCCCCTTGCGGAACGCTTGGACAGGCTGAGCACCTTAGAGGTCAGGGAGGCCGTGGACGGGGACGAGGTGACCCCGGGAAGGGTCCTGCTCGCGCCCGGGGGGAGACACCTGAGGGTGAGGAGGAAGGGTGAGGTCGAGGTAGGTGAAGAGCCCGTCGATGCGTTGTATAAACCGTCCATAGATGAACTTATGGCTTCCGTCGCCGAGCACTACGGTCCCTGGGGGGTCGGGATCATAATGACCGGTATGGGACACGACGGCAGGAGCGGGATAAGGCTTCTGAAGAGGAAAGGAGGATACGTCGTAGCGCAGGACGAGGCCTCCTGCGTCGTATACGGAATGCCGAAGGCGATCGTGGAGGAAGGACTTGCGGATGCGATACTGTCCTTGGATGAGATCCCTGGCTATATATCCGGACTTTTATCTCAAAGAAGTGGGGGCTACACATGCTGAACCTGATAGGAGGTATCTTCTTAGCCACGGGGGTCCTCGCCGAACAGGCCACCCCTCAGGAGATACTTCTCGGCATAAGGTACTTGTTTCCAGAGGCTTCTAAGATCGGGATTATATATTCCTCTCAGAAGGAGAAGGCTTACAAACTTCAGGACTTAGGGACGGAGAAGGGCTACAAGGTGCTCATAGGAACCGTGCGGAAGGCTAAGAAGATCAAAGGGGTATACAACGGTATGTGCCAAGCAGGGATAAGGGTCCTGGTGCTCTTGGGCACGGATGCGGTGTTCGATGAGGCCCTTCCGTTTCTGGTGAGGGCATCCAGGAGGGACTTCATCCCCGTCGTCGGCTTCAAGGAAGAACATGTGAGGAAGGGGCTGCCGCTGGCCGTAGTGAGGTCCTCCGACGGGAAGTGGTACATCGCCGTAAACGAGAGGGTCTGCAAAAAATTTGGGATAAAGTTCGGGGAGAAGGCGCGGTCGTTGGTCAGGCCCGTAAAATAGCCGGGGGGAGAAATGTTGACCATGTGGAACAAGATGGGGCTGCGCAAGAAGACGATACTGCCGGCAGTGGCCTTGTTGTTGGTCGGCATGGCTATCATAGAATACGGCGTGACCTCTTCCGTGAAGGAAATATTTTACGATCTGTTCCAAGATGTGGGTGACACTTTGGCCAAGCTCGTGGCGAGCAACAGCTCCTATGCGGTAGAGTGGGAGGAGATGAAGGACCTGGAGCGCTTTCTTAAGGGAGTGGAACATTACCAAGATGTCGTCTTTGTGGGGGTATTCAGCAAGGGGAAGCTGATGCTCGGCTTTGCGAGGGGGAGGGACGGGAGCTTTCGAAAGACGTCCTCATCCCCCTCCTTGAGGAAGCACATCAAGTTGTTCGAATCTCCGATAAGGGGGTCGGACGGCAAGGTCATAGGTTCCGTACAGATCGCCTTTTCTACGAGACGGATAGAGAGGCGGATAGGCGCCACTATGTTACGGCTCCAGATATTTATGTTGGGGGTCGTAGGGCTTGTGGCGTTGATCTGGACGTTCCTCACCCGTAAGTTCGTGATATCCCCCGTAGAGGTCCTTAAGGACGCCGCCCGCAGCATAGCCGAGGGGAACTTAGATGTGGACCTTGAGATATCTTCGAGGGACGAGCTGGGAAGTTTGGCGGATTCCATGCGTGATATGGCAGTGCAGATCAAGGAAGGCTTGGATACGGCAGAAAGGCAGCGTAGAGCCTCCGAAGAGGCCCTGGAGAGGGCGAGGAAGGCACAGGCGGAGCTACAAAGTTTGACCGAGAGCTTGAGGCGGGGCGTCCAGGAATTGTCCGGGGCGATGGATCGCATGGCCGAGGGAGACCTGAGGACGCGGTTGGACGGTGGATGGGACGGGGATATAGGAAGGATCTTTCGGAAGTTCAACGAGTTGGAGGACCACCTTCGGAACGTGGTACAGCAGATAAGGGAGGTATCGGAAGCTGTGGCGTCCGCCGCATCCCAGATAACTTCTACTTCCCAGGAGATGGCGGCCGGTGCTGAGCAACAGAGCTCCCAGGTGGGGGAGGTCACGAGCGCTGTAGAGGAGATGACAGCGACGGTGATGGAGATGGCGCAGAACGCTTCTAAGGCGGCTGAGGCAGCGGGCGAGGCACAACGGGCGGCGCAGGGTGGCCAGCAGGCCGTGGAACAGATGGCCTTGGGCATGGGAAGGATAGGGCAGGTCGTCTGGGAAGCCGCTGGCAGGGTGGAAAGGCTCGGGGACAGTTCAGGTAGGATAGGGGAGGTCGTATCCACGATAACGGAGATAGCCGATCAGACGAACTTGTTGGCGTTGAACGCGGCCATAGAGGCGGCGAGGGCGGGTGAGGCGGGCAGGGGATTCGCTGTCGTGGCCGACGAGGTCAGGAGGCTGGCGGAACGGACGATGGACGCGACCAGGGAGATAGAGGGGATGATAAGGCGGGTGCAGGACGAGGTGAAGGGGGTAATAGAGGTGATGGGGGAGGTAAGGGGCAGCGTGGAGGAGGGCGACAAACTTGCCGGAAGCGTCCGGGAGGCGTTCGGGAGGATAGCGGGGCAGGTCGAGGTCGTCAGGGACATGATAGGTCAGATAGCGACGGCCGCGGAGGAGGAAAGTAAAGCTGTGGAGGAGGTGAGCAGAAACATGGAAGGGATAGCAGGGGTAGCCTACGAAAGCGCGAAGAACGCTCAAGACTTAGCGAAGGCCGCCGAGGACCTCTCCGCTCTCACCGTCCGGCTCAGGGATCTGGTGGATAGGTTTAAGGTTTGAGGATCATTTGTCCTAAGCTTGAGGAGCGTGTCACGTTACGGGGGGATGGCCGATGGCAAGCCTTAAGATCCTCGTCGTGGACGATTCGGTAACTATGCGCAGGATCCTGATCAACATCCTCAGGATGGTCGGGTTCGATCAGGTGGTGGAGGCGGAGGACGGTGTGGAAGCGTGGGCTAAGCTTCAATCCGAGGAGGGCATAGGGCTGATATTAACCGACTGGAATATGCCCAACATGGGAGGACTGGAGTTCGTGAAGAAGGTGAGAGGCGACCCCAGGTTCGGGGAGGTTCCCATCATCATAGTAACTGTAAGGGGTGTCAAGGAGGACGTGATAGAGGCCATGAAGGCCGGGGTGAACAACTACATAGTTAAACCCTTCACGCCGCAGGTCCTGAGGGAAAAGATAGAGAAGGTGTTATCCTCGGTCTGA
>DTYS01000288.1 GCA_012961755.1 Candidatus Latescibacterota bacterium | reverse complement strand
TGGAGGAGGGGGCGGGGTTCGTCCTCACGGGGGAGGTGCTCGGACAGAGGCCCATGTCCCAGCACAGGAGAGCCTTGAGGCTCGTGGAGAAGGAGAGCGGCCTTGAGGGGCTCCTCCTCAGGCCCCTCTCGGCGAAGCTCCTTCCTCCTACGGTCCCGGAGCTGGAGGGATGGGTAGACAGGGAGAGGTTGTACGATATCTCGGGGAGGTCGAGGAAGCCTCAGATGGAACTCGCAAGGAGGTTGGGCGTAACCGAATATCCCTCGCCCGCCGGAGGGTGCTGGCTCACGGATCCGACCTTCTCCTCAAGGCTCAGGGACCTGTTCTCCCACGGGGGTATCCTGGACGGGGAACAGGCGCTACTTTTGAGGGTGGGCAGGCACTTCAGGCTTTCGGATAAAGCTAAGGTCATAGTTGGAAGGAACAAAAGGGAGAATTCGGTGTTGATGGAGCACAGGGGGAACCGTTGGACCGTCCGGGTGGTGGACCTTCCGGGGCCGGTCGTGCTGTTGGAAGGGGAGCCATCGGATGAGGAGGTCCTTAAGGCCGCCTCCGTAGCAGTGCGTTACAGCGATTGTGGGGGAAAGGCGAAGGTGAGGTGGGAGAGGAACGGGGAGGTCGGGGAAATGGATGAGGTCCCACCTGCATCGGAGGAGGAAATTTCGAGGTGGAGGCTTTGAAGGTCCCCGTCCGAGATGGATCGAAGTGCGACCTGTGTGGGGTATGCGTGGGGGTCTGTCCTGCGGATGCGATAACGATAGAGCTCGACGGCTGGGACCTGGACCCAGGCCTCTGCATCGGGTGTGGAAACTGCGTAGCGGCCTGTCCTTACAGGACCTTAAGGTTCGAGGATGAGGGGAAGTAGGTCGTTTCAGCTCGTGCTCCCGGCGCTTCTGGTCGCCCTCACTGCGGTCATGACAATGGCGGTAAGGGTCCCCACCCCGGCCACGAGGGGCTATGTGAACGTGGGGGATACGGCCATATTCGTGGCGGCCCTACTCTTCGGACCGAAGATGGGGGGGATCGCGGGAGGGGTGGGCTCGGCCCTCGCCGACCTACTGGGAGGATACGCTCTCTGGGCTCCGATGACCTTGGTCATAAAGGGACTCGAGGGAGCGATAGTGGGTCTGTTCTTCGCAAGGCGCGGGCTCTCCTCCCGGAAGGGCCTGATCCTCGGGGTCCTCGCATGCCTTGCAGGAGGGGGATGGATGGTCTTCGGATACTGGACTGCGGAGGTGGCTATCTTCGGTTGGGCGGCGGCCCTGACCGAGGTGCCCGGGAACACAGCCCAGGCCCTGATTAGCTTGGTCTTAGCTTTGCCGGTCGCCTCCGCTCTGGAGCGCGCGGGAGCGAGGAGGTAGTCCGTGGGGATACTGCACGCAGTACAGGTGGACCTGGGGCCAAGGAGCTATCCCGTATATGTGGGACACGGGCTGCTCGGGGACTTAGGAGAGCTCTTCGGGAGGCACGTAACGGGAAGGAAGGTCGCCGTAGTGTCGGACGAAAACGTGGCCGAGCTCTACATGGAGGAAGTTGTAAGTTCCTTAGTCGAAGCAGGGTACGAGCCTGTGCCCGTGGTCGTCCCACCGGGGGAGTCCTCGAAGAGCCTCCAGCTTGCGGATATCATCTACGGACGGCTCATAAGGGCGCGCCTGGACAGGGGAAGCACGGTCACCTCCCTCGGGGGCGGGATGGTGGGGGACCTGGCTGGGTTCGTGGCCGCGACCTTCATGAGGGGGATCTCCTTCGTCCAGATACCCACAAGTTTCCTGGCCTTTGTGGACGCTTCCGTCGGGGGTAAGGTGGCTGTGAACCACCGCCTTGGGAAGAACCTCATAGGAGCTTTCCATCAACCGAGGTTCGTGGCGATAGATGTCTCGGTCCTGGCCACCCTCCCCGGTAGGGAGCTCAGGGCCGGGCTCGTGGAGGCCGTAAAGCACGGGGTCATAAGGGACGAGGGGCTGTTCGGGTTCTTAGAGGAAAATTTGGAGGAGCTGGCATCCGGGAGGACCTCCCCGGAACTCTGGGCGGAGCTCGTAGCTTGGAACGTGAGGATAAAGGCCGATGTGGTCTCCCGGGATGAGAGGGAGGAGTCGGGCCTTAGGATGATCCTTAACTACGGCCACACCCTAGGCCACGCCTTAGAAGCTGTCACGGGTTACTCCAGGTTCCTACACGGGGAGGCGGTCGCCTTGGGGATGGTCGCGGCCGGAGCGATAGCGGAAAGGAAGGGGCTGCTCCCCCCCGAGGAAAGGGCACGCCAGGACGGACTCCTTTCCAAGTTTTCCCTTCCGGGCCTGGAGGAGGTCTCGGACGATGAGGTCTTAGAGAGGATCCGCTCGGACAAGAAGGTGAGGGAGGGGAGGGTCAGGTTCGTGTTGGCGAGACATATAGGAAAGGTAGAAGTGAGGGATGTGAGAGAGGACGAGGTGAAGGTAGGACTCGAGGCTGTGAGGGAGTTCCTCGGATGAGGGTGCTAGGCATA
The DNA here is from genome assembly GCA_012961755.1 of Candidatus Latescibacterota bacterium. Lineage (GTDB taxonomy): Bacteria > Latescibacterota > 4484-107 > B68-G9 > B68-G9 > B68-G9. Next base: position 5,896 of record DTYS01000288.1, on the reverse strand, counting down.
GAGACGGCGACGGAACTTGCGAGCGTAGCCTTGGTCGAGGACGGGCAGGTCCTGGCCGAGGTCCTCCTCCCCCTACAGAGGAAGCTCACCGAGGAGCTCGTGCCCATGATAGACTGGATGCTGAAGCGTGCGGGCGTGAAGCTCGGGGAGCTCGACGGCGTGGCGGTCTCCATCGGTCCGGGCTCCTTCACGGGCCTTAGGGTCGGTGCCTCTACTGCCAAAGGGCTCTGCTTCGCCTGCGGGCTTCCCTTGGTTGCGGTTCCCACCTTAAAGGCCATGGCCTCGAGGCTTGCGCTCTCCCAGCTTCCTATATGTCCCCTATTGGACGCAAGGAGGGACCAGATCTACTCGGCCCTATATAAATTCGAGGGGGGAAGCTTGAAGGAGCTGAGCCCTCCGAGGGCTCTGAGCTTGGACGAGCTCCTTTCCTCCTTAGACCTCCCCGTCGTGTTCACGGGGGACGCGGTGGGCAAGTTCAGGAGGAGGATAGAGGAGTTCAAAGATGGGGCCGCCTTCGCTCCCCCGGAGCTTTCCCGGCCGGCAGCTTCCTCCGTGGCCGCACTCGGAAGTATGGCCTTGGCCGAGGGAAAGGTCTCGGGCTTGTCCTCCTTGGAGCCCATATACATAAGGAGTCCCATATGCCGAAGGTCCTGAGGATAAACCCATCGGACAACGTGGCCGTGGCCCTGGAGCCCGTAGGTGAGGGGGAGGAGGTCGAGGTTTCCGGGCTTAAAATAAGGGCGAAGCAGGCGGTTCCCCCCGGACACAAGCTCGCTCTATCGTACATCCCCCGAGGTTCCGAGGTCGTCAAGTACGGCTCGCCCATAGGCAAGGCCACACGGGACATATCCACAGGGGAATGGGTCCACACCCACAATCTGAAGGGCTCGAGGGGGAGGGATGAAGTTCAAAGGTTACCGGAGGCCTGACGGAAGGTTCGGGGTCAGGAACCATGTGCTCGTCCTCCCGACGGTCTCCTGCGCTAACAAGGTCGTCCACGTCCTAAAGTCCGCCCTTCCTGAGGTCGTGGCCGTACCCCATCCCTACGGATGCACCTTCGATGTAGAAGAACTGTGCCGGTTCCGTGAGGTCCTCGTGGGGTTCGGAGCACATCCCAACGTGAGGGCCGTGGTCCTGGTGAGCCTGGGGTGTGAGACCACACCCGTTCAGGAGGTGTACGAGGAAATAAGGGCCTCCGGGAAGCCAATAGAGGTCGTGGAGATACAGAAGGAGGGGGGGGTGAGGGAGGCCTTGGACAGGGCACTCGAACATGCCCGTAGGTTCCTGTACGAGGCGAAGGACGACCTCCGTGAGGACGTTCCCCTATCGGAGCTTATGGTGGCCCTGGAGTGCGGAGGCTCGGACGCCTACTCAGGGATATCGGCAAACCCGGCCGTAGGGGAGTTCTCGGACATGCTGGTAGCCGAAGGAGGAACCGTGATCCTCTCCGAGACTTCAGAACTTGTGGGGGCGGAACACGTATTGGCGGGTAGGGCCGCCTCCCCGGATGTGAGGGAGGCGCTCATCGAGGTCGTGAAGAGGGCCGAAAGGGAGCTGGCCCTTTCCTCTCCAGGTGCCGACGGGCTCTACCTCGCCCCCGGCAACGTGGAGGGGGGGCTCACGACGATAGAGGAGAAGTCCTTGGGGTGCGCCTACAAGGCGGGAAGCTCCCGGATAATAGAGGTGGTAGAGTACGGCAGGAGACCGTCCGGTAGGGGTGGGGTCGTGGTCATGGACACCCCGGGGTACGACGTCGCCTCCATAACAGGGATGGTAGCAGGTGGGGCGCAGGTCGTAGTGTTCACGACCGGGAGGGGCACGCCCACCGGATGCCCGATAGCCCCCGTGGTGAAGGTGTGTTCTAACACCCCGACATTCCTCAGGCTCTCGGAGGACATAGACATAAACGCGGGGACCGTAGTAGACGGGAAGGAGAGCATAAGGGAGGTCGGGGAAAGGATATTCTGGGAGGTCCTGAGGGTGGTGTCCGGAAGGAGGACCAAGTCCGAAGACTGGCCGTACCAGGAGTTCGCTGTAGCTTACATGAGCTTCGCGGAGAAGAGGGTGCTGTACGGTGCTAACAGCGAGGAACTTTTCGGGGCTTAAGCCACCTCCTTATGTGGACCTTACCACCGTCGTGTACGGACACGAGGTCGTGGAACCTAAGCTCGAATCCGAGCCTTGCCAGCTCCTCCCAGGCCCTCCTTTCGACCCCCCTTTCTGGGGTGGCTAAGATGAGCTCGCCCCCTGCGTACCTCAGGAAGAACTTTATGAGAGGTCCTATGTCGTCCCTGTCGTAGAGTATGTCGGACCCTAAGATGTAGGAGAACCTTCCGCGGAGGTGCGGCCTGTGCCAGTTCAGGAGCCTGAACTTCATCCGGGACGCGACCCTGTTGAGGTACGCGTTGCACCTGGCGAAGGCGAGGGCGTCCGGGTCGTGGTCGCATGCCAGGACCCTATGGCCGGACAGGGCCGCTGCTATCCCCGCAGTTCCCAGTCCACATCCGAGGTCCAGGACCGTTCCCTTCGGGATGGAGAGGTTCCGGAATATGTACTCCGCCAGGGCGAGGCCGGAGGCCCAGACCTCGGCCCAGTAGGGAAGCCTCTCCTCCCTTACGTACTCCTCCCTGTCCAGGAGGGAGTCGGCGTCCTTCACGCAAAGGAGGCGGAGGGACCTACCTCCGAGGGAGAAGGTCCTTTCCACGACCTCGAACTTCCTCCTTAGGTATCCTATGCAGCGCATATTGGCCGTAGATTATGGAAGGAGGAGGATGGGACTCGCCGTGAGCGATCCTCTCGGTGTCACCGCGCAGGGGATCGACACCCTTGAGGTCTCCTCCCGGAAGGAGGCCCTGGAGGAGCTCTGCAAGCTCGTCCGGGAGCTCAGGGCAGGGGAGGTCCTCATAGGACTCCCACTTAGGACCGACGGGAGCGAGGGACCTGAGGCCGAGGAGGTGAGGTCCTTCGGGGAGGAGCTTTCGGCATGGGCCGGCGTCAGGGTCGTTTTTAGGGACGAGAGGTTCACCAGCCAAGAGGCCATGAGGGTCCTGCACCAGATGGGGAGGAAGCTCAAGGGCCGGAAGAAGGACCTGGACAGGCTCAGCGCCACATTGCTGTTACAGAGGTACCTGGAGGAGAGGAGGAAACATGGGACGAGGTGAGAGGTTCCTGAACTTCGTCCTCGCACTGATCTTGGTCCTGACATCGGTCCTCCTCATGGGTGTGGCCCTTCTGCTCTACCTTCCCCTGCGCATCTTAAGGTCCTTCTTCAGGCCCCGCTCGGCCCTCTTAGCCTCGGTCGCCCTGGTGCTAGGTGCGGCCCTCTGGTGCGTCCGACAGGACCGGCCCACGGGAAGGGGCCCCGTCCTCGTAGAGGTCCCGAGGGGGGCCACGGCCTCGCAGGTGGCGGAAGTTCTGGGCGAGAGGGGCCTGATCCGGAGTCGGAGGTTCTTCCTGATACTTTCCCGGCTTTCCAGGAACGAGATCAAGGCCGGAGCATATGAGGTGGACGGAAGGTGGCCCACGCACCGGATCTTCGAAGAGCTTTGCATGGGCAAGCCGTACACCGTCAGGGTAACCATACCCGAAGGCCTCACCTTAAGACAGATAGCTGGGATACTCCAGCGTAAGGTCAGGACGGATTCTGCGGCTTTGGTCTCGTTGGCCACTGATTCGTCCTTCGCCCGCTCCTTAGGGGTCCCAGCCCCCACGTTGGAAGGATACCTCTTCCCGGACACCTACAGGTTCCCCTGGCGCTCCTCCCCCGAGGCTGTGCTCAGGGCTATGGTAGAAAGCTTTCACAGGGCAATCCCCGACACCGTCTGGAGGGGGGCCGAGGATTTGGGTATAACCCCGCATCAGGTGGTGATATTGGCCTCCATCGTGGAGAAGGAGGCTATGGTAAACTACGAAAGGCCCATAATAGCCTCGGTCTTCCTTAGGAGGCTCAGGCTCGGCTACCCTCTCCAATCCTGCGCTACGGTCCTCTACGCTATGGGCAGGCATAAGGCACATCTGAACGAGCGGGATCTCCATTTCCCCTCCCCTTACAACACCTACCTTCATAGCGGCCTTCCTCCCGGTCCCATATGTAACCCTGGAAAGGCAAGCATACTGGCGGTACTGCATCCGGCGGAGGAGAATTACCTGTACTTCGTCTCGAAGGGGGACGGGACCCACATCTTCTCCAGATCCTACCGGGAACATCTCAGGGCCAAGAGGATGGTGAGGAGGATGACCTCTGGAACCTTTCAGAGGTAACCCACGACATCGCCTGTAATATGTGGCCCTACGAAGGCCACCACCCTTCCTTCCTGATCCGGCCGAACCAGTCGAACTTACTGAGTATCTTAGCACCGTTACGGTAAAATATGTCCCTGCGTTCCTCGTCCGAGATATCGGCGGATAGTATAGCCCCTATGTAGTAGTGTGGGTCGAACCAGGGGAGGTCGGTCCCGAAGAGGACCTTCTCCGACCCAGCCCTCTCCACGAAAAGCTCCAGGACGCCCCTGTCGTCCATGACGGCGCAGAGGTCTAGGTAGAGCTGAGGATAGTCCTTCGCCATCTCGGCCGCCCTCTCCCACTCGCCGTGGAAGGAGTGGCCGGCTATGAAGGTCACCCCCGGATACTTCCTTAGGAACTTCTCGGCCTCCTCCGGACCGTCCCTGTCGCTTCCTCCCCAGGTGTGACAGAGCACGAGGAGCCCCTCCGAATCTGCGAACTCCCAATACGGCCTGTACCTTTCGTGCGTAAGGGGATACCCAAAGTAGTCCGGTAGAGTCTTGAAGCCTGCGAAAACTTCCCTGTTCTCCTGGAAGAGCTTAAGGTCCTCCTCCGGGTCGGAGTAGTTGGGGTTTACGGCGAAGTACGCCCTGAACCTGTCGGGATTCCTGTGGACCCTCTCTATGTTAAAGGAGTTCCTGGTACCCGGTGCGAAGAGGTCCTCATGTCCACAGAAGAGGAGGAGCCTCACGCCGGCCCGGTCCATGGTCCTCAACATCCCCTCCTGAGAGCATCTTGGGAGGTATATGCCCCTCCACTCCCCCATGTGTGCGTGGAAGTCTATCACGGGACAGTCGAGGAACTTCCTCCCCTCCCAGAACCTTACCGCAAGCTCGGAGTCCGGATTAATCATATTCTACCTCTCCTATGAGCCTCTTGAGGTTCCCTCCGGCTATGAGCACCTTAGCGTCCTCGGATATCTCGGAGCGGCGCACCATGAGCATCCCGCCCCCGAAGTACATATCGTAGAACCCACTGCCGTAGAGAAGCCTCTCGGGGCCGTACTCTTCGACTAGCTCCTCGAGTCCCCCGTCCGCCATGTAGCGTGAGAGGTCCAAGTAGAACGCCTCGAACTCCCTCAGCATCGGCCTTATTAGCCTGTCGTCGGGCCACACCCCCTGGCCGAGCCAGACGACCCTGAGCTTGGGGTGCCTCTCCAACACGTCCGCGAGCCTTCCGAGCGAAACCCCGCCCTCCTGCCCCAAGAACATAGGGACCATGTGCTCCTCTGCAGCTCTGAACCACTCGCCCAGGGCGAACTCCCCGAACTCGTACCTGTGGAGCTCGGGGCAGAGTAGCCATCCGACGATCCTCCTCCCCTTCATCTTCCTGAGCATTTCATCGGGAGGAGGGACCTCGTGGGTGTGCACGGGGAGCACGGCCCAGAGCCCGAAAAGTTCTTCGTAAGGGGCTATGTCCCTCGCCACGAGCTCGTTGCCGAAGTTCACCCCTTCCCAGTAAACCTCCTCCCTCCTCACGACGGCACCCGAGACGCCGGCTCTCTTCATCTTCCTCCTCAGGTCCTCCACCGTAGGTACAGGCCTTAAGGGTGTGCGCTGGGACGGGATCCCATACCTCACGTTGCAGTCTAAGAACTCCATCTCTCACCTCCAGG
>DTYS01000287.1 GCA_012961755.1 Candidatus Latescibacterota bacterium | reverse complement strand
CTTGCAGAGCACGAAGCATATCCTCTCCTTCCCGTCGTCGAGGACCAGGGCCTTGGGGAGGGGTTATGTCCACCTAGGAGGCTCCGGTCCTCCTGCAGTACTCCGAGACCCACCTCACCCTCTCTATGTCCGCAGGTGGAGGGACCTCGTCGGAGACTCCCAATACGAGCCTCGGATGGAACAGCTCCACGAGCTTCTCCACGCACTCCTGTAGCTCATCCATAGGCCTGTCCGGGAGGAAGCAGGACCTTATCCCCGACCGCCTCCTTCATCTCCTCGAGACTTACGTCCCCCTGGGGAAGTGGTGTGAGTGCTTCGAGGCCGTCGAACGGAAGGTCCCCGAGGTACTTGAGCAGGGACCTGAAGCTCCCGTCTATGTGGATGTGGGTGTAGATGCCTGCCCTACGGAGTTGCTCCGACCTCTTCTCGTAGAAGGGGATGCAGTACTTTTCAAAGTATTTGGGGGAGACTATGTTCCCGTCTATGTTCTCTCCGAAGTTGACGATCCTCACCTTCCCGTAGGAGGTTATCCCCTCGTAGAGGGAATCGTAGGAGTCGTCTATGGCCTCCATGAGCCTCTCGACCTTCTCGGGGTAGTCCGCCAGGGCGTAGATAAGGTTCTCGACCCCCATCCCATAAAGGGCGAGGTGCTGGTATCCGCTCCTGGGGAGGCAGAACTGGGGCTCCCCCTCTCCCCGAAGAACTCACTTCCCCTTTCAAAGTTCTCCCTTACGAAGAAATAATTCGTGTTCTCATAGAGCCATATCGCCTTCTCTATATCATCTTGGCCCCCTATCGGATGTTTCAATATCCTCCACTGGTTCTCGGTGGAGAGGCACCACTCCGTTATAAGCTCCCCCTTATGGGTCTCCACGAGCGTAAACTTCCTGTCGCCTTCCACCTTCTCCTTCACCTTGACCTTATCGGAATGTTCCATCCTTACGACGCCGGGAAGCCCTGTGAAGTAGTCTATGTACCTTATAGACACGTCCAGATCGTCGAATACATCTATAAGCTCCATCTCCCTGTACCTCTCGGGCAGCGTCCCCCTTTCCCTGTTATACCAGTACCACCACTCTATGCTCGGCTGGAAGAATACCTCCGGGATTCCCTCGCCCTTTAGAACTTTTATGTTCATCTCCCTCTTAGTCATACCTCCTCCGAGTTACCGTTACGGCCGGATATGAACGGGGTTCGAACCGATCCTAAAGCGGGCTTTTCCTTCATGTCGGCCTTATCTGCCTTGCGTTCCCGGAGAGTATCCTCCCGACCTCCTCGGCTTCCAGACCTGCCATATTGAGCTTGAGCACGGCCGAGGCGATGTAGAAGAAGGGTGCGTGGGTCCCGAAGAGGAGCTTCTCTGCCCCGACCATGTCGAGGGCCTCCCTAAGGCCGTCCATCCTCTCCAAGCAGGATATGTCCGCCCAGAGGTTGGGGAGGTCCCTCACCTTGGATGCAAACCTCAGGAGCTCGTCCCACCTTACGCCCCCGATTATCAACCTGGTCCCGGGAAGTTCCCTCGCAGCCCGGAGGACCTCCTCCACATCGAAGTCCTCGACGACCATCAAGGGGTTCTGCGTCCTCACATCCTGCACCCTGAGCTGGACTATCACGGGAAACCCCACCCTCCCCGCTTCCCTCAGGAACTCCGAGACCCTCGGAACGCTCAGGCTGTACCCGTGGTAGTTGGGGTGGAGTTTGAAGGCTCGAACCCCTATCCGTACGGCCTCCCCGAACGCCTCTTTCCAGTTGGCAATTGCAGGATTTATGACCGCCACTGGCTCGAGCTCGGGGAAACCGAAGATTTCCTCCACGAGCCTCCGGTTCGCCTCCCTTGGGTCCTCCCGGAACATGGCCTCTATGGAGGAGACCCAGGCACGGGATATGCCGTACCTCTTCATAAGTTCCGAAAGCTCGGACGCCCTGCTGTAGAGCAGGGGTCTGAAGGGGTACTCACCTAAGTAGGCGTTCACGTCCACCGCATCCGTAAGTCTGGGCTCCGGCAGCTTCAGGTCCATGGGCCCAAGTCCGAGCAACTCCGCTGCATTCCAGGAAAGTATCCTTTCCTTCTCCTCCTCGCCTACGGAGGCCCCGAGCACCTTCCCCACCTGGACGGAGAAGTCCCTTCCGGGCGCGTCCGAACCGAAAAGGAGCCTTCCTGCACCGAGCTTCCCCACGGCGTACTCCGTGAGCCCGGCTTCAGGCTCGCTTCCACAGAGGTCAACGTACACGTTCTTCAGGTCCGCAACCTCTGCTACCCCCCTCCTTCCGTTCCCGAAAAGGTGCGCCATAACTATCTTTGCCTCCGGGAACCTTCTCGCAAGCTCGGCCACGTCCTCAGGTCCGGACTCGTTCGGGAGGTTCCCCGTGGCCTTATTGAAGGAATGCTGAAGCACGGGGATATTTAGCTGTACAGCCTTTCCCACGAGCTTATAAACCTTGGGATCGTTCGCCTTACATGCTATCCAGAGTTTGACCCCCCTCATCCCCCTCACAACGCACCTTTCCATCTCCCTGAGGGATTCTTCGAGATAGTTGGGGTTGAGGTAGCAGAAGCCTATTACCCTTCCCGGGAACCTCTCCATGGCCTCGAGCACGTAGTCGTTAGCCGAGCGGAACTGCTCGGGGGTGGGGTTCCTTAGGTAGCCGTCGTCACCGAGGGAGGAGGCACATATTACTTCAACTCCACACCTCCGGGCGGACTTCAGCACCTTCCCGCAGTCGTCCAGGTTCCGTGTTATGTGCACATGAAAGTCTACTATTCCGGACACCCCTGCCCCTCCCGTCCAGGCCTCCCACGCCTGACTATCCCCTCACGCATCAATACACGGCCTCGTACATCGCTACTATGTTTTCGGGAGGTATCTCCTTGAAGAGGACATTTGAAGGTCCCAGCACGAATCCCCCGTCCACGTTACAATTCTCCACGAGGTATCTCACCTCCGCCCTGACCTCCTCAGGAGAGCCGAAGGGGAGGGTCCTCTGGAGGCTCACGCATCCGTGGAGCACGAGTTTATCCCCATATCTCTTCTTTATCTCCACAGGGTCCATGCACTCCGGCTGTATAGGGTTCAGGACATCTATGCCTATTTCTATGAGGTCTTCTATTATCTCAAGGACGTTCCCGTCAGTGTGCATGTACATCTTGAGGTCCGGGTTTATGGACTTCAGCTTAGATATCATCTCCCTCATCCTCTCCTTATCGTACCTCCTCCATACATCCGGAGACATTATAAGCCTGTCCTGCATTCCCAAGTCTCCGACTATCTGGATCATATCGACGCCTGCCTCCACTAACCTCTCACAGTACGCTGTGGAGAAGGAGTATATCCTGTTATACATTTCATTTACGAGGTCAGGGTTTATGAGATAGTCCATGAGAACATTGTGCATGCCCCGAACGAGCCAGGCCGCCTTAAAGGGCTGAGCTATGCCCCCTGAGACCACATATCCTTCGTCCTTGTACCTCCTTATCTCATCCTCGAGCCCCTCCGGCACCTCTATCCAGTCCTTCTCGGGGAAGGGGTAAGCATCCAGGTCCTCGACGGTCCGTGCCTCCTGAAGTGGATACCATACTGCGTCCTCAAGGTAGTCCGAGCCCTCGTGGACCTTAACGACCCTTCCGTTGTCGGTTATGTAGAATTCGGGGTTATCCCTGTACCGCGACGGGACGAGCGAAAGTATCCTCTCCCTGTAGTTCTCCGGCTTCCTGAGGTTCAACCCGACCCCTTTCCACCTGTCTATACCGAGGGCCTCTTCCGCCTCCTCGGGAGATGAGACCCCGAGGAATTCGACCAGCCTATCCATGGCGGTTTTATCTATCCAGATGTACGTGGCGCACCTATCCGGCTGTCTGTGTGCTAAGGTGGTAAGGATCCTCTCCCTTGAGGTCATATATCCTCCTTAACTTAAAGCCTCGTCCAACATAGCGAGGTAGTTCTCTACAGGGACGTAGCTCGGGATGGAGTTCCCCGAACCGACCGCGAACATCCCCTTCGGGGCACAGGTGTCTATAAGCTTCCGCACGTACCTCCTGACTCCATCCTCGTCCGAGTAAGATAGCACATGCACATCGACCCCTCCGAGGGTCGCTATCCTATCCCCATACTTCTCGTGAAACTTCCATGCGGGCATTATCGCATCCTCGAACGAATGCTTCCCATCTATCCCCACGTACCCTATGAGGTCCTCCATTACGGCCTCTACGTTCCCGCAGCTGTGGAGGAAGTAAGGTATTCCCCTCTCATGCGCCATATCGGAGAACTTCCTGTGCCATGGAAGGATGTACTCCCGAAGGTGCTCGGGGCTTATCAGGGTCCCCGTGCGGAAGCCCATATCGTCCCCTGGAAATATGGCTATAAGATGTTCAAGCTCCAAAAGTCTCTCGTAGTAAGCCTCCATCAAGCTCCCCAGTCGCTCGCATATGGCCTGGACGAGCTCGGGAGAATCGTATAGGGCGAAGCACAATCCCTCGTAAGACATTATCCATGTGAGGTGCTCGCACATCCCCCCTCCGTGCGAGACCATAAGACCCATCCCCTCGGGAAGGTGGGAGTCCACGTACTCGTACGGGAAGAAGTCGGCCTCGTCCACAGAGGGCCAATCGTACCTTTCGAAGTCCTCCCATGTAGTTATCGTCCCACGGTGCTCATCGGCCCAGGACCTGTCACCCTCGGCCTGAGGTGCCGTGTCCGGAGCTAAGAGGAAGTTCCTCCTGAAGGGGAGGGAAAGCTCCATCCTTACGAAATCGTAGCCCATCCTGTACCAGAAATCTATCACGTTGTCCCAGTATACAGCTTGGGAGTCCTCCGGCTCGGCCCACTCCCTCCCCATAAGCTCAGTGACTATGGGCTTCATCACCACATGGTCGACTGTGTACTCCACGAGAGGGGGCCTCTCGGGAACTCCCTCCCCTAAGAGACACCTTATGAACCTTTCTGAGTCCGGGTTCGGCTTCTTCAAAGGGACCTTCATCCTGCCTCCCTTAACGTCTCGTGCACCTCCTTCAACTGCTCTATTATGGGGATGTTCTGGGGACACTTGGATTCGCACCTGCCGCACTCCTTACAGGCAGCAGCCCATGCAGGCCGAAGCTCCCCCTGAGGGTCCTTCCTCTGGCCGAGCTTAGCGTATTCCCTGCGGGCGTATTCTGTGAGGCCGTAGATCCTGTGGTAGTTCATGAGGCGGAAGTTCTCGGGGACGTCGACCCCGTTCGGACAGGGCATGCAATATTCGCAGCCGGTGCAGTAAAGTTCCGCCAGGCACTGCATCTGGTCCAACGCGGCCCTTATCTGGGCCAATTCTTCAGGGCTTAAGGGCTCCTCCCGGGAGGCCGTGGCCACGTTTTCCTCTATCTGCCTTATCTCGTTCATCCCCGAAAGTGCCACGCTCACGTTCGGGTTAGCCAGGACAAAGCGCAGGGCTATCTCCGGAGTGCTCTTTATCCCTTCAGGTATCATCCTCTGTATCTCGGGCGACGGTACTCCGAGCCTACCTCCTCCCACAGGCCCCATTACCTCAACCCCCATGCCCTTACTATGAGCATAGACTATGACCTCCTCGTTGGTGCGGTCCAAAAGGTTGTACTGAACCAGCATGCCCGAGAACTCCCCTGTATCTATAAGTTTCCTTATGTTCTCCGGAGTGTCGTGACTGGAGAAGCAAAGGTGGCGGATTATACCCTGGTCCAGGGCCCTGTACGCGGCCTCTAATGCACCTCCTGGAACCGCCACCCAATTTTTGAACCTGTCCCAGGCTATATTATGGAAGTGCATGAAATCTATCCGGTCCGTGTCCAAACGCTTTAAGCATTCCTCCAACATCTTCCACCAGTTGTCCGCCTTGGCCTGCCCTTCGGTATCCACAGGAGCCTTCGTAGAAAGGTAGATCTTCTCCCTGTCGTATCCCTTTATCGCCATCCCGACGGCCACTTCGCTCGTCCCCCTGAGGTAGCCCCATGCGCTGTCTATGAAGTTTATTCCGAGTTCTATCCCCCTTCTCAGCAGGGGGACGGCCTTATCGTAATTGCAGGTCCCGTCCTCGTGATGGGGAAGGCGCATAGCTCCGAAGCCTAAGGCCGATACCATCATGTCGGTGCTCCCGTACGCTCGGTACTGCATCCTCGTTCCTCCATCTCAATCGCTTCATTGTACCCTGTCTCGGTCACTGTTAAGTGATGTTCGATGACTATATTTAAGAAAACAATATATAGAACTTGTTGCAAAATTCGGGGCGAAAGGTTATCTCTTAATGTGAGAGTTTCCATTCCAAGGAGGAAGCGATGGGATTCAGAGAACTCACAGACGAGCAATGGAGCTTCCTCCAGGGCCTTATCTCAAGAAGAGGATGCCTCGCCTCGATGACAGAAAAGTGCTCAACGGAATCCTTAGGTTCCATACAGATGTCTACCATTTCAGTACCTCCCGCAGCAGCGCTTGGGGTTGTCGCAGGGGCTGGTCGTCCCGCAACAAGCCCCATCGCTCTTCTTATAGTCCGTCGCGTAGAAGCCTGAGCCCTTAAATATTATCCCACCTCCCCCCGAAAGGAGCCTCCTCACACGACCTCCACATTCGGGGCAGATCTTTACGGGCTCTTCGGTCATGCTCTGGAACTTCTCGAACCTATGCCCGCACTCCTCGCACACGTAATCGTAGGTCGGCATATCACCCTCCTTTTTTTCTCAAGATAACCTCCTGGGTATGCTCCTTACTATAGGGCACTTCCTTGCTTATGGAGATCAAGGGAACCGGTCTAGTCCATCCCCTGCTCGCACATGGCCCATATCATACATTGCAGGCGATAGTCACAGTATGCCTTAGGATTTGAGCAGTGACGCAGTATCCTATGGAGTACTTCTGGCATACGGCGTAGGCATCCCTACTCGAATGGTACCTGCATCTTACCTTCATCCTCCCCCCAAGCGACGGTTTCCCTACTCGAACAACCTTTCCATCACCCTCCCGAAGACCTCCCTTATCGCCCCGGCAGCAGGACCGTCGGATACGGCCACCACTGGCATCCCCTCCACAACGGCCTTTACTACCTCAGGATCGTAGGGTATCCGGCCCACGGGCTCAGCACCCACCTCCCGGGCCATCCTTTCGACCTCCTTAGCCTTGGGCTCGTGTAGGTCGTACCTGTTCACGCAGACCAGGGCCCTCACCCCGAAGTGTCTTGCCACCCTGAGCGCCCTCTCTAAGTCGCTCTTCCCGGATACCGTGGGTTCGGCCACCGCCAGCATGAGGTCTGCTCCAGTTATTGAGGATATGAGCGGACAACCTATCCCAGCCGAGGCATCTACGAAGATGAGCTCGGAGGACTCCCTCAAGGCCACCTCCCCTCCAACATCCCTTAGGGCGTTTATGAACTTGCCCGTGCCTGCCTCCCCATAGGCGAGCTCCCCCCAGACCAAGGGACCGTAGTCCGTCCTTGCCACCCTTACGTCCCCGACCTTCCTTTCGGCCATAGATATCGCCCCTACCGGACAGGCCATAGTGCAGACCGCACACCCCCTGCAGAACACCTCCTCCACACGGAACTCCTGTATGGCGTAGAAGAAACAAGCTTCCTCGCACGTTCCACACCTCGTACATGCGGTCTCATCTATCCTCGCCACATAACCTTCCACCGTCCCGACGACCTGCTCATCGGTTACGGACCCCAGTAGAAGGTGGGCGTTAGGTGCGTCGACATCGCAATCCACTAAGACCCCGGACCCCGAGAGGGCCAAGAAAGAGGTCGCAAGCGTAGTCTTCCCGGTCCCCCCCTTACCTCCGGCTATCACTAATTGCCTTAAGTTACCAGCTCTTGCACCTTTCCGTAAAGTTCCGCGAACCTCTTGGCCCACTTCGGATCCTCCCCAGCAAGCGGTATACCCCTGGCGCAGAGGGCCGCTATCCTCTCCTCGTAGGGGATGCGCATCAGGATTGGGATGCCGTTCTCCTCGCAGAACCTCTCCACCCTCCCGTCCCCCATCCCGTCCTTGTTGAGGACGACCCCGTAGGGTACGCCTAAGATTCCCAATACGTCTGCCGAACGCTTCAGGTCGTGGAGGCCCAGGGGAGTCGGTTCGGTGACTAATAGGCAGTAATCCGCACCCGATACGGCCTCTATCATTCCAGCACCCGTCCCCGGGGGCCCGTCAACTATGTTTACGGCCTCGTCCTCCCTGTAACCTGCGAGGACCCAAAGTATGGGGGCCACCATCTGCTCCCCCGGGGAGAGCCTCCCACCGAAGAACTTTATATCCCTCGTCTCCCCCACAAGTATCTGGCCTATCTCCTTGCTCCCCGGAGAAATGGCTCCTTCAGGGCATAGGGCGGCGCATCCTCCGCACGAGCGGCACAACCCTTCAAAAAATATAAGCCTCCCTCCAGCAACCGCTATTGCGTTGAACCTGCAGAATTCGGCGCATGCTCCACAGTAAGTGCACTTAGAAAGGTCGAACTCGGGGACTGGTACCTCCACGGGGACGGTCTCCCTGAATATGGGCCTGAGGAAGAGGTGGGCGTCCGGTTCCTCCACGTCCCCGTCAAAGAACCTTAAGGGCCCCTTGATGCTCGTGGCTAGGCTTACGGCTACCGTCGTCTTCCCGGTCCCACCCTTACCTCCCGCAACCGCCAATACTATCCCTGGCCTCGTCTTCTTGCGTTCCGGGACCCTTACCCTGCCCTTCTCCTCCAGGGCCTCCCGGACGGCCTTCTCAACTAACGCCCTTAACCTCTGGAAGTCCATCCTCTCCCTCTACGGGAACTTGATCTCCATCCCCGCGGCCACATATACGAACCTCTCCCCGAACGCCTCGGCCAACCTGCAGGCGGCCCTCCAGCCCGTGCAGTGCGCGGCCACGATCCTCCTTACTCCGAGCTTATTTAGTTCCCTGGCCGTCCTCCTTACCTTCTCCTCTGGGGCGTCCTGCAGGTGCATCCCCCCGACCAAGGCTAGGACCCTACGCCCCCCGGTCAGCTCAAGGGAGTACATAACCGTGTTGACCGCCCCGGAATGTCCACATCCCAAGAGGACCACGAGGCCCTTGTCCGTTTCGATCACGAGGGCTTGGTCGTCCCTGAGGATGTCCACCTCCCCAGATCGCGCCCTGAAGGACTCCTCTGGCAACTCAAATTCCGTCCTCCTGGGAACCTCCCCGGTGAGCCATATCCCATCGTCCAGCCTCCGGACTCCCTCAGCGAGCTCGAATACGGCCCCCAGGTCCTCCACCTCCTTCCGAGGTAAAGGAAAACCTATGGGCCTCCTCTCCCCCTTCCGCATCGAGAACCTCCGCAAGAACACATCGGGATGGCCCAGCACCCGGAGACCTCCCGTCCCAGCGATGACCGCCCTTAGACCTCCGGTGTGGTCGTAGTGGCCGTGGCTAAGTAGGACGGCCTCCGCATCCTCCAGAGCTATCCCGAGACGGTCGGCATTTTCAAGCCAGAGGCCGTTCGGACCTACGTCCCAGAGGAACCTACGCCCTCTCACCTCGACCCAGACTGCCAACCCGTGCTGAGCGACGAAGGGTCCCTGGGCCCGGTTATCGCACAGGAAAACTATTCGCATCTAAGATAATCCAAGATGGTCGGTCAAGCAAGGGGTCTTACTTCCCCTGCTTCTTCTCCAGCTCCTCTATCCTCCTCCTTATCTCCTCGAGCTGCTGTGAGAGCTGCTTGGCCTGCTGTTTAAGGGCTTCTACATCCTGCTGGGATGTCTGCTGAGGGGGAGCGACCTGTTGGGAGGGGGTGAAGCCCATACCCCATCCCCCCCTTCCCATACCCCAACCTCCTCTCCCCATGCCCCTTCCCATCCCTCTGCCCATACCACGGCCCATCCCCATGCCGAACCCACCTCCTGCCGCGAAGGGAGGCGCGGTGGCCTGGAAAGTGGCCTGCAGCTCCCCCCTCTTGAACCTCTCCACCGCCTCCCGAACGGTGCCCATAACGTTGGGATACATCTGTACCCCGACGGCCGAAAGGGTCTGGGCTGCGTTCGGGCCGAAGGCCCCGGAAAGCACAGCCGTGGCACCCTTGTTGGCCACAAGCTGGGCGGCCTGTATTCCGGCTCCACCCATCGCGGATACGTAAGGGTTCGGAACAGCCTCGAACTCCATGGTATCGGTGTCCACAAATATGAAGTAAGCGCATCTCCCGAACCTCGGGTCCACCTGAGCCTCCAGGTCCGGGCCTGTGGCAGTTACTACTATCCTCATGCTTTTCACCTCCTTAAGATTAAGGGGCCGGGCATACCCCGGCCCCGAACTCCCTACTTTTCGGATTTCTCCAACTGCTCTATCTGCTTCTGTATCTGCTCCAACTGAGACCTCAAGGCATCGGCCTGGGCCTTAAGGAAGTCAAGTTGGGACCCTCCTGCAGGAGCCCCCCAGAACGGAACCTGACCGGCCTGCAAAGCGTTCCAGAAGGCCTGTGCCTGCGGCGTAGGCCAGGTCCCCGTCAGGAGGAACTGGGCTCCGGGGGGAAGTCCTCCCCAACCCGGG
>DTYS01000286.1 GCA_012961755.1 Candidatus Latescibacterota bacterium | reverse complement strand
TGACAGGGGATCTCCATAGCAATGCAGGTACTAAATATTCGGGAGGGGTGGAGATCTTTATCAAGCAGGAGCTCTTAAAAGGATTTTACGGATGGATAGCTGAACATCACGAGACAGTATAGCTTGCGCTCCGCGTTCGAGAGGTCGGTGTGGTAAGTCCCTCTCTCCTCCCACATCCTCTGCCACTTGGGCTCTATCTCCCAGAAGGGATATCCCCTGCGTTCCTGCACCTTTACCCCCTTCTCTTTCGACCTTCGTCTTTTTTCGTAATTTACAGTACTTTCCTCCCCCGCGCAACCCCGGAAGGAGCGGTGGAGGGGAAGTCTCTGTTGACATGCGGGGAAAAAGTCGCTTTATTTAAGGCCGAGGGAACCTCAAACCGAGGAGGAAGTATGAATGAGAAGCTCGCCGTAGAAGGTGGGGAACCTACTATAAAAGGACCCCTTCCCAGCTGGCCCTGGTTCGACGAGGAGACCATAAAGTTCGCGGCAGAGCCCTTGCGCACCGGCAAGGTTAACTATTGGACCGGGCCCTTGGGGATGGAGTTCGAAAGGAAGTTCGCGGAGTGGAATGGGGTCAAGTACTGCATCACCACAACGAGCGGAACGTCCGCCCTGCACACGGCCCTCGGGGCCTTGAACATAGGTCCAGGCGACGAGGTCATAACTACCCCTTACACATTCATAGCCACTTCCTTCTGCATAGTTCAGGCAGGGGCCATCCCAGTGTTCGCCGACGTCAGGAAGGAGGACCACTGTATAGACCCCGAGGACATAGAGCGCAAGATAACCGAGCGCACCCGTGCCATAATCCCGGTCCACCTTTACGGGAACGTGTGCGACATGGACGAGATTATGGCCATAGCCAAAAAATATGACCTCTACGTCGTAGAGGACTGTGCGGAGGCCCACGGTGCCCTCTACAAGGGCAGGAAGGTCGGAAGTATAGGACATGTCGGCTGCTTCTCCTTCTGTCAGAACAAGACCTTCACCACGGGGGGCGAAGGGGGGGCGGTTATAACCGACGACGAGGAGATAGCGTGGGAGGCCTGCTCCTTCAGGGACCACGGTTACGATGTGCGCAAGAGGATGTCCCTATTAGAGATGGAAGGAACACTTCCTTACATCCACGTAAGGGTGGGGTTCAACTACAGGATGACCGAGATGCAGTCGGCGATAGGCATAAAGGAGCTCGAGAAGGTAGACACCTGGAACCTCCCCAGGAGGCGAAGGAACGGGGAGATACTCATAAACGAGCTCAAGGATCTGCCACAGATACAATACCTTCCTGTCCACAATGAGGAGAAGGTGAACGGCTTCTACGTGTTCCCTATAGTCCTGAACTTGGATAAGCTCACCTGTACCAAGAAGACGTTCCTCGAGGCGGTCGTGGCCGAAGGGGTCCCCGCATGGAGGGAGTTCTGGCCCCAGTCCTACAAGGAGGAGGCGTACCGAATGCACAGGGGCTTCGGTAGGTTCAACTTCCCCTTCGAGTCCAAGGAGTACACGGACCCCGAATCCGTCAGGTACGACAAGGTTTTCTGCCCCAACGCAGCCTGGCTCGAGGAGAGGACCTTCATAGTGCATGTGTACCCGACACTGGAGGAGGAGCACATGCACCTCATAGCCGAGGCGATAAAGAAGGTAGCCAGGGCTTACGCGAAGGACTAAAAGTTTAGGGGCACGGTGATGCCGTGCCCCTAAAACTCCCTCCACCACTGTTTTACCTTGTCCCAGAGCCTGCCGAGCGGTCCCTTCTCCCTGCCCGGCAGGACCTCGGCCGATCGTTCTATCCCGTACAGGACGAGGCCCACGCTTGTGGCGTACGCCGGACTGGATATCCCTTCGGTGAGGCCCTGAACCCCCTTCGGAACCCCGAGCTGGACCGGAAGCTCGAAGACCTCCCCTGCAAGCTCTACGGCCCCGTCCAACATGGCCCCACCGCCCGTGAGCACTATCCCGGTGGTCAACATGTCCATGTATTCGGAGCTTTCTATCTCCGAACGGGCCAAAAGAAATATCTCCTCCATCCTCGGCTCTATTATCTCGGCAAGCTCGCTCTGGGGCACCTCCCTTCCCCCTCTGGAGCCGACGCCTGGCACGGACACCACATGTTCCTCCTGTGCCAGCCTCGTCGAAGCGACTCCGTGTTCTATCTTGATCTTTTCCGCTGCCTCGAGGGGGGTCCTGAGACCTATAGCGAGGTCCCTCGTAACGTTGTTCCCCCCCAGTCCCACCACGGCGGTGTGCCTGAGGCTACCGCCGAAGAAGAGGGCGATGTCGGTCGTACCTCCTCCCACGTCCAACAGCCCGACCCCTAAATCCCTTTCGTCCTCCGACAGAACTGAATAACTCGAAGCCAAGGGCTCCAACACGAACTCCTCCACCTCAAGCCCTGCCCTCCTTACGCTCTCACGGATGTTCTGGAGGAATATGGCGGAAGCCGTGACGATGTGGACCCTGGCCTCCAGCCTCACCCCCACTATCCCGGTGGGGTCCCTTATCCCCATCTGGTCGTCCACTATGAACTCCTGCGGAAGCACGTGGATTATCTCCCTGTCCGCAGGCATCGAGACCGCCTGAGCTGCGTAGAGCACCCTGTCCACGTCCTCCCTTTTTATCTCTCCTCCCTGTCTCCCTCCCCTTCCGACGGCTATTACTCCTTTGCTGTTCGCCCCCCTTATGTGCTCTCCGGCTATGCCTACATATGCGGGGGGGAACTTCTCCCCGGCCATAAGCTCGGCATCCTGTACGGCCCCCCTTATGGACTGTACCGTCTGCTCTATGTTCACCACCACCCCTTTCCTAAGTCCTCCGTGGGAAGGCCTCACCCCGACGCCCACGATCCTCGGGGTGCTGTAGTCCCTCCCGACCTCGGCGAGCACGGCACATATCTTCGTGGTCCCGATGTCCAGCCCAGCTATAAGGCTCTCCCTGGGCATAGCCTCTCCTTTCAAAATCGGGCCACGACCTGACACGAAAAACGCAGGTCAAGAAACCGAGCCTTCCTGCCCTCCTGGCTCAGCCTCTGTAACACCGCATGTAAGTAAGAGGCGTCCTGCATTGGCCTTCCCCCGAGCACGACCTCGGTACCGTCGGTGAGGTAGGCCGTAAGTTTTCCTTCCCCCGCGTTCACCTCGGATATCTCGTCCAAAAGCCCAGGCTCCACGTCCCCAACGCCGCATATCCACCTGAGGGCTCGCTCGGCAGGTAGATAATTTATCCTCTTCCCGATTCTTATGTCCTCCTCGGGGACGCCCGTTATGAGGGGGAGGTCGGGAGGGACCTTTAAGGGTGAGAGGACCACCCCATCCGCATCCACGGGGAACAACCTCCCGGCCACTAAGAGAGCCAAGGGCTTCCGCTCCTCGATCTTCAAGATGAGCTTTCCAAACAAGTTTCTGTGGACCTTGACGTTCCTCACCCAAGGTATTCCCTTAACCCTCTCGGCCACTTCCTTTATGTCCACTTTGTATAATCTATCTCCAGGCCTTACCCCGCACCTTTCAACCACTTCCTTCGGGTCCACCGTGCACGCGCCCGTCACCTCTACCTCCCCGACCTTCGGAAGCCCTACGATCCAGCCTAAGGCGGCCCTGAAACCCTCATAGATGCACCAGAGGAAGAGGCAGAGGACGGCGATTTTAGTTATCCTCCTCGTCAGCCTCCTGCGCCGGACTTCAGCAGTTCCAAAAGTTCCTCTCCAACTTTCCATATGTCTCCCGCTCCCATGGTTATTACCACATCTCCCGGCCTAACCAGCCCGGCCACGAGCTCCGCCACACCGTCCTTGTCCTCGACGTAATAAACTTCCCTATGCCCCACCTTCCTGGCCGCGTCGGCCACGAGTTCTCCGGTCACTCCCGATATAGGCTCCTCCCTCGCAGGATAGACGCCCGTCACCACGAGGAGGTCGCTCTCTAAAAAGGACCTTCCGAAGGCCCCCGCGAAGTCCCTAGTGCGGGTATACAGGTGGGGCTGGAAGATAGCCAGTATCCTTCCCCTCTTAAGGAGCCTTGCAGCCTGGAGTGTGACCCTTATCTCGGAAGGGTGGTGGGCGTAGTCGTCCACGACCAGGACCTCCTCTACCTCGCCCTTGACCTCGAACCTCCTGTGCACCCCGGAAAACTTCTCCAGGGCCTCCGATATAGCCCCGAAGGGTAGCTCCAAGGCTAGGCCCACCGAGACGGCGGCCAAGGAGTTCTTGATGTTGTGTAGTCCGGGGACCCTAAGCCTTGCCTCCCCCATCCTCTCCCCCTCCACGACCACATGGAAGGAGGAGCCCATCCCTGAGAACTCCACACCCTCCGCCCTTACATCCGCCTGGGCAGAAAGCCCGTAGGTTATGAGGGGTCTTTCTATCCTCGGTAATATGTCCTGAACCCCCTCCTCATCCAGACACGCCACGACCCAACCGTAGAAGGGGACCTTGTTCGCATACTCTACGAAGGCATCCTTTATCTCGTCCAGGTCCCTGTAGCAGTCCAAGTGTTCGGCCTCAAGGGTCGTTATCACCGCCACGGTAGGGGTAAGCCTGAGGAAGGACCTCCCGAACTCGTCAGCCTCGGCCACCAGGTAATCCCCACCCCCGAGCCTTGCGTTGCTCCCAATGCTCTTAACCCTCCCTCCCACTATGAGGGTGGGGTCCAAGCCTCCTTCGGTCAGGACCGCCCCTATCATCGAGGTGGTGGTGGTCTTCCCGTGGGTGCCGGCGACGCCTATGCTGTAGCGCATCATCCTCATGATCTCCCCGAGCATCTCGGCCCTAGGTATGACGGGAAGTTTGCGCCTGGAGGCCTCCCTGAGCTCGGGATTCGAGAGGGGGATGGCGTTCGAGTAGACGACGATATCAGCCCCCGAGATATGTTCCTCGCTGTGGCCGTACCAGATCCTCGCCCCTAGCCCTTCCAGCCTCTCCGTGATGTGGGTCCTCCTTATGTCCGACCCGCTCACCTCGTACCCTATCCTGAGCAGGAGCTCTGCTATCCCGCTCATCCCTATCCCACCTATCCCCACGAAGTGCAGCCTCTTTACCTTCCTAAACATGTTCAGAACTTTGGGTTAACTCTTTCGATATCCCCTCGGCTATACGCTCCGCAGCGTCCCTCCTTCCCAGCCTCCTGCTCGCCCTCTTCATCCTCCTGAGCCTCCCCTCGTCCTTAAGGAGCCCCACAACCTCCTCAGCCAGCCTCCCAAGCTCCACCTCCTCCAACACGACGGCCGCCCCTGCATCCTCCAAGGCCCGGGCGTTCCTGAGCTGATGTCCTCCGGCGGAACTCGGCAGCGGTACCAATATAGCTGGAAGGCCGCTCGCTGTCAACTCCGATACGGTCATGGCCCCAGCACGGCAGACGGCAAGGTCGGCCGCCGCCAAGATGTGGGCCATGTCCTCTACGAACGCGAAGACCCTCACCTTCCCCCCGTAAGCTTCGGCCGTCTTCGAAGCCCATTCGAAGTCCCCCTCCCCCGTCTGCCAGACCACTTCCGCACCCTCGCCCACGATCCTCCTGAGTGACCTTCCAAGGGCCTCGTTTATCGCCCTCGCGCCCTGGCTGCCTCCGAAGGCGAACACCACGGGGCCATCCCCGAGCCCGAACCTCCTCCTTCCCTCCTCCCTCGATATCCTGCCGACCTCCCACCTCACCGGGTTTCCGGTGCAAACCTCCTTCCCCTTGGGCCCGACTCCCGCGAAGCCCACGTAGACCTTCCTCGCCCAAGGGAAGAGGAGGCGGTTCACCAGGCCAGGGAGTCTGTTGGGCTCGTGGATGTGGAGCGGGAGGCGGAACAGGACCGCCATGACCCCGACCGGGAAGGCAGCGTACCCGCCGGTGCAGAAGGCGAGATGGGGCCTGAAGTCCAGAAATATCCTCCTGCACCTCAGCAACCCCTTGACCAGCCCGAACGCGAACACGAAGAGTTTCGAGGAAGGCCCTCTCGGAAGCCCCGCCACAGGGACCTTCTCCAGCCCGTATCCCGCCTTGAGCACGAGCCTCTCCTCCACCTCCCTGCCCGCTCCAACGAACAGCACATCTACAGGAATCCTCCTCCTTACGGCATCCGCGACGGCCAACGCCGGGACGATATGGCCCCCCGTCCCCCCTGCACCGACGACCATCCTCATCCCATCCTCCTCGAGGCGTCAAGGAGCATCCCGCTCCCCACGAGGTTTACCACCAAGGACGTTCCACCGTAGCTCACGAAGGGAAGTGGAAGGCCTGTTGTGGGTAGTACCCCGGTGGCCACAGCTATGTTCAGGAGGGCGTAGACCTCGACCATTAGGGTGAGCCCGACGGCCACGAAGAATGTCCTCGTCTCATCGGCCCTTCTGGCTATGTTTATCCCCCTCAGTCCGTAGAGCACGAAGGCCCCGAGGATTCCCAAGGTCCCTAAGAACCCCAGCTCCTCCCCGACCACCGAGAAGACGAAATCGGTGTGCGGCTCCGGCAGGAACCAATGCTTCTGGATCCCCTTCCCCAGCCCCCTTCCGAGGACCCCTCCACCTCCGAGGGCGACCAAAGACTGCTCCATCTGGTACCTCGCCCTCCTCGCCTCTTCGTCGTCCTTCCCTAAGAGGGGAAGGACCCTGGTCTTCCCGTACCCGAAGACGAACACGACGACGATCAAGGTGACGAAGGCTGCGGACACCATCACCAATATATGCTTCAGCCGGACGCCCCCCACAAAGAGCATCCCCCCCAATATAGTGCCCAGGGCGACCGTAGTCCCGAGGTCGGGCTCTAACGATATCAAAGCTAAGGATACTCCACAGACGACCACGATGGGCAGGACCCCTCTGCGAAGGTCTCTCAGGCCTTCTCCTTTCCTCGCCATGAAGTCTGCCACATAGAGCACCAGGACGAGCTTGGCCACCTCCGAAGGTTGCAGGGAGAAGGGGCCTAACTTGTACCACCTAACCGTCCCGCCGTGGATAGCCTTTATGGCCAAGAGCCCCAGGAGCAAGATGTCCATTGGGATAAGCAATCCCTTCGCCCACGAGGATATCCTCCTGCACCCTAACTTATAGGCGATCAACATTCCGATCCCTCCGAGCGCGGCCTTGGCGAGATGTTTCTTGAAGAGGGTCGAACCCAGCCCCATGCCCAGGCCAGTGCTGTAAGCCATAACTGTACCCAAGGCCACCAAGGCGACCACGACCGCAAGCAGGACCCTGTCGAGTTCCCCTCTCATCTGACCTTGAAGGTGCTCAAGCCTAAGAGTGCCAAAAGTATACCCATTATCCAGAACCTGACCACTATCTTAGGCTCCGACCACCCTAAAAGTTCGAAATGGTGGTGCAAGGGGGCCATCCTGAATATCCTCCTACCCTCCCCGGTCCTCTTCTTCGTATACTTAAAGTAGTACCTCTGAAGCACGACCGAGGTCACCTCGGCTACGAACACCCCGCCTATCACGGGAAGCAGAAGCTCCACCTTCAGGAGCACGGAAAGGGTCCCTAAGGCTGCTCCGAGCGAGAGCGCCCCCGTATCCCCCATGAATACCCTGGCAGGGTATGCGTTGAACCATAGAAACCCCAACGAGGCCCCGACCAGGGCTGAGCAATATACCGTCAGCTCCCCAGCACCCCTTATGTAGGGTATCCCAAGGTACGTGCTAAAGTCCGCCCTTCCTGTGACATATGCCATCAAACCTAAAGCAGCTGCAAGTATCCCAACTAAGCCTATGGCTAACCCGTCCAAACCATCGGTTAGGTTAACGGCGTTGGACGTCCCCGATATCACGAAGACCACCATCACCAGATATAGTAACCCCAGGTCCAACGCCCATCCCTTGAAGAAGGGGAGGCTCGTGGCCGTCGCCCACCTGGAGTCGAACGGTCTAAGGTAGATAAATGTGGCTATGAAGATACCCAGCACGATCTGTCCTGCAAGCTTGTACCTCCACACGAGTCCCTTGGGGACCTCCTTTACCACCTTAAGGTAGTCGTCCAAGAACCCCACCACCCCCATCCATACGGTGGCCAAGAGGGTGAGAAGTACGTACCTGTTGTACACGTCCGCCCAGAGCGCCGTGGGTAGGACCACGCTCGCAAGGATTATGAGCCCTCCCATGGTGGGCGTGCCCTCCTTCGTCAGATGCCTTCGGGGGCCATCCGTCCTCACGCGCTCCCTGATGCCCCTGAGCTCCAACTTTCTTATTATCCAAGGACCTAAGAGGAAGCTTATCCCCAAGGCGGTGATGGCCGCTCCCGCGGACCTGAAAGTTATGTAACGGAATAGGTTGAAAAATATAGAATATTTAACAAGTGGATAAAGCCAATGGAGGAACATCCCCTATATCTCTTGTTCGAAGGCCCTTTTTACTACCTCCTCCAATGCCACCCTCCTCGAGGCCTTGACCAGTACTTTGTCCCCCGGCCTTGTAAGCTCCCTTAACCTCCTTACGAGCCCCTCCCTGTCCAGGACCTCGGTCTGCTCCATCCCCTCCTCCCCGGCCCCGGCGGCCATATCCTCGGCCCATCTTCCCGTGCAGAGGAGCAAGTCTATCCCGCACCGGGCGGCGTAGGCCCCTACCTCCCTGTGGAACCTACGGGCCTCGTCCCCCAGCTCCAGCATATCCCCCAAGACCGCTATCCTCCTGCCCGGAAGGGAACACAAAAGCTTAAGGGCCTCCTTGACGGATGCCGGGTTGGCGTTGTAACAGTCCAGGAGAAGCTTTATACCCTCGAAGTCTTTAACTTCGCACCTTAAAGGAGGTGGCCTGAACTTCTCCAACACCTTCGCTCCTTGGAATAAGCTTATTCCAAATAAACTTCCTATCGCTAAGGAAGCCAGAGCGTTATAGACTTGGTATCTTCCCAAAACTTCCAACCTCACCCTCACCCCACTCACCACGAAGCTCGGCCTTCCTTCCTCCAGCCTCACGTCCTCTGCCCTCAGGTCCGCCCCCTCCCCGAGCCCGAACCAGATCACCTCCCCCGCAAAGTCCCTCCCGAGCCTCCTGACCCACGGGTCGTCCCAGTTTAGGACCGCCGTCCCCTCCAGGACCTCGAGCAGTTCCCCCTTGGCCCTCGCCACCCCCTCCAACGATCCGAACGCCCCTATGTGGGCAGGTCCTACGTTCGTTATCGCGCCTACGCAGGGCTTCGCCATCTCCGCGAGCCTCCTTATCTCCCCGGGGGCGTTCATCCCGAGTTCCACGACGGCGAGGTCGTGCTGGCCAGAGAGCGTAAGGAGCGTAAGGGGCAGCCCTATATCGTTGTTCCAACTACCTTCGGACTTAAGCACGTTGTAACTCGCCCCTAAGACAGCGGCGGTCATCTCCTTGACCGTGGTCTTGCCGTTG
>DTYS01000285.1 GCA_012961755.1 Candidatus Latescibacterota bacterium | reverse complement strand
GCGGCGCAGGGCTTGGGCAGTGGTCTCCATTGCACCGTCAGTGTCCTCCAGATTACTTCCCCTTAAACTCTGGCTTCCGTTTCTGGAAGAAGGCCATCACGAGCTCGACAGTGTCCAAGGAGTCCGCTCCCAGGTCATCTATGAAGGACGCCTCGCGTGTGACCTGCTCAGGGTTCACCCCGAGCTGCTCCACCACTAAGTCCCTCACCCTCTCCTCTACGCTCCTTTCCGACATCTTTCCTCCTTTTTACATCACCATCCCACCATCTACGTGTATCACCTGGCCGGTTATGTAAGATGCCTCCTCCGACGAGAGGAAGGCCACAAGGGAGGCAACCTCCTCGGGCCTTCCAGGTCTACCTAAGGGTACCTGGGATACATAGGCCTTCTTCACTTCCTCGGAAAGTCCCTCCGTCATCGGTGTTAGGAAGTATCCAGGAGCGATAGCATTTACGGTTATCCCTCTCGGGGCGAGCTCCTTGGCAGCGGACTTAGTGAGCCCTATCAGCCCTGCCTTAGAGGCGGAGTAGTTCGCCTGACCGGCGTTTCCCATGACCCCCACGACCGACGAGATGTTCACTATCCTACCCCAACGCTGCTTCATCATGATCCTCGCGACGGCCTTAGTGCAGAGGAAGGCCCCCTTTAGGTTCACTGCCAATACCTTGTCCCATCCTTCCTCGTCCATCCTCACCAGGAGTGAATCCTTGGCTATCCCTGCGTTGTTGACCAATATGTGGACCGTACCGAACTTCTGCCTTGCAGCCTCCACCGCCTCCACCACACTTCGGCCGTCCGTGACATCCATATGGACCGAAAGGGCCTCTCCTCCCCCCTCCTTCACCTCATCCGCCAGAGCCTCGGTCGGGACTACGTCACCTAACACAACCCTCGCCCCCTCCTGGGCGAACCTCAACGATATCGCCCTCCCGAAGCCCCCTCCCGCCCCGGTCACGATGGCCACCTTACCTTCCAACCCCTTCATCCTTCCTCCAGGCGCTCTACGTCCTCCCACATATCGACCCCCGCCACCTTGAATCCCGGCAAGGTCCTTCTGACCAGGCCCTGGAGTACATGTCCAGGGCCGAGTTCCAAGGCTCCGTCCACCTCCATCTCCCCGAGGGAGTAAAGGGTCTCCGTCCATCTCACGGGGCTCGTAAGCTGGACCACGAGGCACCTTTTAAGTTCCACCGTGTCCCTGGTGGGCTTTGCGGTGGCGTTAGGTATCACGGGGACCCTCGGTTCGCTCCAAGGTACCTCATCTATGGCCTCCTTCATCGCTTCCCCCACGTCCTCCATAAGTGGGGAGTGGAAGGCGCCGCTCACCTTCAGTAGGACGACCCTCCTCGCGCCGTGTTTCCTGGCCCTTTCTACGACCCTGTCCACCGCTCCGACCTCCCCTGAGATCACCACCTGACCAGGGGCGTTGAAGTTAGCGGCCACCACCTCACCTTCGATCTCGTCGCAGAGCCTCCGTACCTCATCGTCGGCAAGGCCTATGACCGCCGCCATCTTGCCCGGCCTCCTCTCACCAGCCTCGTGCATAAGCTTACCTCTCAAGGCCACGAGCTTGAGCCCCTCCTCGAAGCTCAGACAGCCCGCCGCGACCAAGGCCGTGTATTCTCCAAGGCTATGTCCTGCAACAACCTCAGGGAAGATCCCTCTCTCCTCCAATATCCTCCAAACCGCGACGCTGTGGACGAAGATGGCAGGCTGCGTCATGTTGGTCGCCCTTAAGGCCTCCTCGGGGCCTTTGAAGGAGACCTCCCTCACGTCCCACCCCAGGACGTCCACGGCCTCATCGTAAGTCTTCCTGGCGATCTCGGAACGCTCGTAAAGGTCGGCCCCCATGCCAACGTATTGGGAACCCTGTCCCGGAAATAGGAAAGCCCAGCGCATCCCTCAGAACCTGAAGAAAGTGGAAGCCCAAGTGAGCCCTGCCCCGAACGCTACAGCGACCACTAAGTCGCCTGGTCTTAGAAAGCCCTTGTGTTTGGCCTCATCTAAGGCTATGGGGATACTGGCGGCCGATGTGTTGCCGTACTCCTGGATGTTCACGTAAACCCTGTCCATAGATATGCCCAGCCTCTTGGCGGTGGCCTTTATTATCCTGATGTTGGCCTGGTGTGGGATCAAAAGGTCCACATCCTCGGGCCTGTATCCTGCCCCCTCCACCACCGAAGCTGCGGCCTCCCCCATGGCCTCCACAGCTATCTTGAATACCTCCCTACCGTTCATCTTTATGTAATGCATCCTCTTGTCCACAGTCTCGTGCGAAGCCGGATATCTTGAGCCTCCTGCGGGCATATAGAGCAGCTCGCCCTTGGAACCGTCGCTTCCGAGGATCGTGTTTATTATCCCCCTCTCGCCGTCCGGGCTCGGCATAATCACGGCCGCGCCAGCTCCATCGCCGAAGAGCACACACGTGCTCCTGTCGGTCCAGTCCGTGATCTTGGAGAGGGTCTCCGATGCCACCACGAGCACGGTCTCGGACTGACCGATCCTCACGAAACTGTCGGCCACATAAAGGGCGTAGATGAACCCTGAACATCCAGCGCTCAGGTCCATGGCGCCTGCGTTCTTCGCCCCTATCATATCCTGGATGACGCATGCCGTGGACGGGAAGAGCATCTCGGGGGTCACCGTGGCCACTATTATGAAGTCCACCTCCTCCGGGCTCACTCCCGCGTCCTCCAACGCCTTCCGTGCAGCCTCCGCTCCGAGCGTGGCCGTGGTCTCATCTTCTTCGGCTATATGGCGGCGCTCTATGCCGCTTCTCGTCCTTATCCATTCGTCGCTCGTGTCGACCATATTCTCCAAGTCCTCGTTGGTGAGGACCCTCTCGGGCACGGCCGAGCCCGTGCCGGCGATGTACGACCAGGGCATCTACTTGTCCTCCCGAATGTTCTTCATTATATGTTCATTTATCTTCTCTAAACACATCCTCCTGGCCACTCCGAAGGCGTTCTTTATGGCCTTGGGCGAGGAACTTCCGTGGCACTTCACTACGACCCCGTTCACCCCAAGGAGGGGGGCTCCGCCGTACTCCTCATAGTCCATCTCCTGCTTAAGTTCCTGTATCGCAGGCCTGAGGAGTAAAGCTCCCAAGCGTCTGAGGAGGTCCTTGGACACCTTCGTCCTGAGGGAAGCTGAGAAGAAGTCCATTATGCTCTCAGTGAACTTGAGGAGCACATTTCCCACGAACCCGTCGCACACTATCACATCCGCCACACCGCTCAATATATCCCTCCCCTCGACGTTCCCTATAAACCTCAGGCCCGAACCCTTTAGGAGGGAATGGGCTTCAACTATAAGGTCGTTCCCCTTGGAGCTCTCCTCCCCTATGCTCAGGAGCCCCACTTTGGGCTTCCTGACCCCTAAGATGTGGTTAGCATATAGACTTCCCATAACTGCAAACTGTAACATCCACTTAGGCCTTGCCACGGGATTCGCTCCCGCGTCCAAAAGCACGCAGACGCCCTCCTTCGTAGGGAAGGGGGCGGCTATGGCCGGCCTGCTCACACCCTTTATCCTTCCGAGCTCTAAAAGGGAAGAGACCACCACAGCCCCAGTGTTCCCCGCGCTCACGACCGCCTCCGCCTCCCCGTCCTTCTGGAGCCGGACCGCCACAGCTATAGAGGCATCCTTCTTCTTCTGGATGGCGGCTGCGGGGGCCTCTTCCATCCCTATAACCTCCGAAGCGTGCACGACCCGTAATCTGCCTTCGTCAGGAAACTTCCTGAGCTCCCTCTTCAGGACCCTCTCGTCACCTACGAGCACGACCTCCACGTCGGGGAAGGCAGAAAGCGCCTCCCTGGTCCCAGCTATAAGGTTATGGGGAGCGTGGTCCCCTCCCATCGCGTCCACTGCTATCCTCATAGGCTTACGGTCCCGTCACTTCTCCTTAGGGATGATTATCTGCCTGTTCCCGTAATATCCGCAGTTCGGACAGGCGCTATGAGCTAACCTTGGCTGCCCACAGTGCTTACATGAGACAACTGTAGGGGCCTTCGCCTTCCAGTTCGCCCTACGCTTGTCCCTACGGGACCTGGAATGTTTCCTTTTGGGTAAGGCCATCTTCTCCTCCGGTCATAACGCTACCTTGGTCAACGCCTCCCAGCGTGGGTCGGTCCGCTCCCTCCTGCATCCACACTCCCCTTCGTTCAGGTCCGCTCCACAGACCGGGCAAAGCCCCTTACAGCCTTCGGAGCAGAGGGGTTTCATGGGCACGGAGAGGAGGACGAAATCGTGGACCTCCTGGGTTATGTCCACATCCTCGGCATCGGGGGGGACCAATTTCATATCCTCCTCGTCCCATCCGGGAAGGGGACCTCCTCCCCTTCTCACAACGAGCTTAAATTCCGCCTCCAGGCCTTCCTTGTATCGCTTCAGACATCTAGCGCACTCCAAGACGACCGAAACCTTTATCACGGCACCCACCCAGAAAGTTTCCCTATGTCTGACCACCTTAAGGGAAAGTTCTACAGGTGAGACGAACTCAAGCCCTGAATCCCTGAGGTCAGCCTCCTCGGGCGTCCCCTCCATCCGGAGGATGTTTATGCCTTCCTTCAGACCTTTAATTTGTAGTTTCATAGGACTCTTAAATATAAATCAAACCTTCGGTGAAAGCAAGACGAATGTACCCCGAAAAGATAAGATTCTCCGGACCTCCTGTCAAGATTAAATTGCTTGACCTGCCCTCCTGATTGGGCTATATTTCCCATAAAACAGGAGGAAGCTATGCAGACCTGTCCGGGACAGAGCAGGCAGTTCTGGAGGCCCGAGGACATATACGACCTGCCCTGTCCGCACTGCGGGCAGGAGGTGGAGTTCTTCAAGACCGACATCAAGCGTAGATGTCCTCACTGTGGAGGCACAGTCCTCAATCCGAGGGCCGACCTTTCATGTGCCGAGTGGTGCCCGAGCGCCAGGGAGTGCTTAGGGCCGGTGCTGTACGGGAAGCTTATGGAGAAGAAGAGGGAGGAGGACCTGGAGAGGCTGCTCTCGGTCGTAGGGGAGGACGTTGAGGTGAGGGAGCTCTTCCTGAGGTTGTTCCAGGAGAACAGGGACCCCGAAAGGCTCTTCGATCCGGAACTCCTCAAGGAGCTAGAAGGGGAGAGGCCCGAGCTCGTGAGGAGGGCCACGAGGTACTACGCAGAATTCAGGAAGAAGGTAGGATGAAGCTCCAGGAACACTTCTCCAGGGCGGGGGAGTTCCTCTTCAGGTGGAGGGGACACCTTCCCCTCCTGCTCCTGCCGCTCGTCCTCCTGAGCTTGCGCGACTTCGGCTACCCCGGAGGTTCGCAGGGGCTTTATCGAGTTTGGGAGTTCATCTGCTTCGGGGTGTCGATGATGGGGGTGGCCCTGAGGGTTTGGGTTTCAGGGACCGTTCCTGAGGGTACGTCCGGCCGAAACAGGAGGGGACAGAGGGCGGACTCCCTCAACACGTCCGGAGCCTATTCCGTCCTGCGCCATCCGCTGTACCTCGGCAACGCCCTCATAGCCTTGGGGGTGGCCCTGTTCACGAGGACGTGGTACCTCCCCGTGATAGTGCTCCTTTCCTGCCTCCTCTTCTACGAGAGGATAGCCTTCAGGGAGGAGGAATTCTTAGAGGGGAAGTTCGGGAAGGAGTTCAGAAGTTGGGCGGACAGGACCCCGGCGGTCCTCCCCAACCTTAAGGCTTACCGTTCCCCATCCCTTCCCTTCTCCTGGAGGTCCGCCCTGAGGAAGGAGTTCTACGCTATCTCGGAGGTGGTTTTCGTCTTCTCGGTCCTGGACCTCCTGGCCAGGTCCTCGGCCGAGGGGAGGGTGAGGACGGACCCGCTCTGGGGGGCACTGGGCTCTGCGGCGGTCGTCTTCTACATTTCGCTCAGGTTCCTCAAGAAGCGTACGGCCGCGTTGGACGTAAACCCTCAAGCGAGGAGGTAGCTATGCCGAAGTACGTCAACGTCGGACTGGTAGGGTACCAGTTCATGGGAAAGGCCCACAGCCACGCGTACAAGGACATGGCCTTCTTCTTCCCGGATGCGGAGGCCTACCCCGTGATGAAGGCCATATGCGGCAGGAACGAGAAGGCCGTCAAGGAGGCGGCCGAGCGCTTAGGATGGGAGAGCTACGAGACCGACTGGAGGAGGCTGGTCGAGAGGGAAGACATAGACCTTGTGGACATCTCCAGCCCGGGCGATACCCACCACGACATAGCCATAGCGGCCGCGGAGGCCGGCAAGCACGTATTCTGCGAGAAACCCCTGGCCAACGACCTTAAAGAGGCGAGGGAGATGTTGGAGGCCGTGCGGAAGGCGGGGGTCAAGCACATGGTAGCGTTCAACTACCGCAGGGTCCCCGCCGTAGTCCTGGCTAAGAGG
>DTYS01000284.1 GCA_012961755.1 Candidatus Latescibacterota bacterium | reverse complement strand
CTCGCGGCCTCCTCCAGGGAGAGCCCCTCCCTCCGGGCGAGTTCCCCCACTTCCTCGGTCCCTAAGATGAAGGGAAGGTCACGGGCCGAGGCTATGCTCTCCACGAATTCTGCATCCCTTCTTGCCTCCTTGCCCCTAAGCCTGTGGTCGAGGTGGGCGACGAAGAGTTCGAGGCCGAGCTCCCCTTTCATGTGGTCCAAGATGTCCAAGAGGACCATCGAGTCCGGCCCTCCCGAGACGGCCACTACGACCCTGTCCCCCGGGGAAAGTAAACCTTCCCTCGCCGAGAAATTTCTAACCTTCCCGTACAGCATCTCCCTCGAGCAGGGACCTGACGAACTTCAGCGCTTCCTCCCTGGTCCTCACCCTCCCTTCAAGCTGTGCGTCCTCGACCTTGGAGAGCAGTTCCGAAAATATGGGACCGGGTTCGAGCCCCATGGATATCAGGTCGTGGCCCGTCACGAGCCTCTTGAGGGGTGGGGGCTGGGAGAGGAAGTTCCTGTATTCCGAAAGGGCCCTTTCATATTCATGGAGCCTCCCGTGGCTTGCGAGGGCGTCGGCCCTGTGGAGTTCCAGGAGTTCAGGGAATCCCGGATGGGAGAACAATCTGGCCTTCGTACTTTCCCTCATATTTTCTATGTCCTTCAAAACCATGTGGTTCTTCACGAGCCAGGTTACCCTCTCCCTCACCGCCTTAGACGTCCGGAGCCTTCGACAGGTTCCTTCCGCCATCTGGGCCCCCACGGCCTCGTGCCTGTTGAAACGGATTCGGTCGGTGATACTGAACGTAGGGGGCTTCCCCACATCGTGGAGCAGGGCGCCCAGGGCGAGCTCCCACGAAGGATCGGGAGGGGGGTCGTCCAGGGGCCATGCCCCGTGAAGGTTCTCGAGCGTAAGGGCTGTATGTTCGAGCACGTCGCCTTCCGGATGGAATTCAAGTGGCTGGGGGACGCCCGCCGTCGCCTCCACCTCAGGGAGGATATGTCCCATAATGCCGGACTCGTGGAGGAGCCTGACGCCCTTCCCCCTTCCCCTCCTGGTCAGAAGCTTCCGAAGTTCCTCGGATATCCGCTCCGGACTGACCGTGGTCACCTCGTGGGCCAAGGCCCTTATGGCGTCCCACGTCCTGGGCTCTACCGTAAATCCGAGCCAGGAGGAGAACCTTATCGCCCTCAGCATCCTGAGCTTGTCCTCCCTGAACCTCTCACGGGGGTCCCCTATCGCCCTCAGGGTCCCTTCCTTCAGGTCCCCCATCCCTCCCACAGGGTCGACGATCTCACCCGTAAGGGGGTCCTCGTAGATGGCGTTTATGGTGAAGTCCCTCCTCAGGGCGTCCTCCTTAAGGTCGGAGAAGGAGACCCCATCAGGATGCCTCCCGTCCGAATATTCCCCCTCGCTCCTGTACGTGGCGACCTCGAAGGCCTTCCCTCCCTCTATCACGAGCACCACCCCGAACTGGGCCCCTACAGGCTTGGTGCGAGGGAAGATCCGCATGACCTCCTGGGGAGGGGCGTTCGTAGCTATGTCGTAATCCTCCTCGGCGGGCTCCATGCCCAGGATCCTGTCCCTTACGCATCCTCCCACAAAATATGCTTCGTATCCCGCTTCCCTCAACCTCTTCGCTATCCTCCTTGCGATGTCCGCGGACATCTCACCGGCGTTGGACACGAAGGCGCACGGCGTGTCCCCCCCGGACCACGGCGTCCATCCGACGTTCCTCCTTCAGGACCACCGCCTCCTTTACGGGCTTATAGGCAGCGGTCTGGGTCACGGGCATCAGAACCGAGAGGGCGGAAGGGGGAAGCTTGGGAAGCTCGTCTCCGGACACCGTCACGCCTCGCTCGGAGGATACGAGTTCCAGATATACCACATCGTTTCGCTTTGCCTCCTCCAAACGCCTCAGAAGCTGGCCGAAGTTCATGGTCGTGAACACGCCCGGAGCCCTCTCCCTTTCCCACCTTTCAGCATGGGATGCGTCCCCGACCCTGAGCAGAAGCTGACCCTCTATATGCTTCGGAACTTTTAAGCGAAACCTTAGGGTGTCCCTCCCCCCGAGGTACCTCCTCAGGAAGACGTGGGCCACGAGGTTCCCTCCGGGGCGCACCGTGTTCCTGTCCACCCTCACCCCGTCTATCCATGCGATCCTCAGCTCCTCGTCCAGCTCGATCCTGAGGGATGCCGAATCAACCCTGACCTTCCTGAATGGGTTCTCCATTACGGTCGAGAGGACCTGGCTCACATCCTTCGCGGCCTGAAGGGGTGCTGCGGGTCCGGAGAAGAAATTCCTTATATTCAAGGTGTCGGGCCCTATGAAGAGCTTTCCGTCGAGCTCGACAGAGGATTCCCCGAACGACTTCCCTGCGGCCTCGGCGATGCTCGCCAGGCCGTATAACACGAAGAACGGGCCCATCTGGGGATGCCTTACCACCTCGAACCTGAACTTCTTCCCGTCGACGTCCACCCTCAAGGGGAGCATATCCGGTTCCTTACCCTTCACCCCAGCTATAGCTGGAAGCCTGTCCTGAAGGATGATCCCCATAGGGGACGTCGCCACGCCGAGTTTAAAGGACCTATATACGCTCGGAAATACGTCGTAGATGCGAGCTCCCGTCATAGGGAGGGTCGTGCTCCCCAAGGAGAACATGGGATGGCCGAAGGCCAGCACAGTATCCCCTTTTACCCATGTGAGGGTGCCTATGGCCGTTGCGGTGACGTCCCCCCTGACGAGCTGTACCCCCAGGGCGGAACCCGGCGAGAGGGAGGAGGGCTTGGAGGTATCCGAGCCCCCTCCGGATATCGGGACCATCCCAAATTCCCTCAGAGCGTCCCTCATCTTCCCCACGACCGAGGGTGAGAACCCTGAGAGCCAGAGTGGGGTGGCTATAGGGGTTAGTTCCCCCGCATCCGGGATGGAGTTCGGGGAGCTGGAAGGCCTCCGGGCGACCTCCAACATGGAACTTATAGGGGTCACCCCGCAGATGGGTTCCTTCGGAAAGGTCCAACCGTACGCCACTGCTCCCACAAGTTTCTCCCTCCCAGGTTTCCCCAGGAACACCGGGCTGCCGCTCATCCCAGCTATCACCCCGGCCTTGGTGAGCAGGTCGTCGGGGCCGCCGGAGAGCCTCACCAAGATCAGGTCCATCTTCGGGGCCCAGTTCCTGAGCACTCCGAGGGCCTCCACTCCGAACGTGTCTACCTTGGTGCCCTTAAATACAGTAAGTCCGTATCCCTTCATGCCGGCCCTTACGGAATCAGGAGGGAGGAACTCCTCCGCCCTTAAGGAACCCAAGAGGACCAAAAGCAACAACGTCTCCTTCACTTCTTGTCCTCCGGCCTGGCTGGCTTCTCCTCGAGCTTCTCCCACGTCTCCTCGTCTGGATATCGCTTTATGCACTCGTCGCACCCTTCGCAGGGTCGTTCGTAACAGTTTCTATGTATCCTCGTGGGATATTGTTTCTGGAACGCCTGTTTGCACCTTTCGGAACAGAAGACGAACTTCTCCTGTTCCTTGCCGAACGCTACATATGTTACGGCCACATATTCGTCCCACTGCGCCTCCCTTCCGCACCAGTCGCACACCACCAACTTACCCCTGCGGAGTTGCTCCCTCCTCTCGGCTATCTCGTCGTCGGTCCAGACGTACTCTATGTATCCGATGTTGTCCTGCGGGACCCTGACCCGGACCACATCGTCGGTTATGCCCAACACATCTCCTTGGATGGTCCGGAAGACCGTATGAGATTCTACGGTCCCCCCGTTCCTGAGGTGGATGGTCACATGGCCCTTCTTGGGGGTGATGAAGGAGGACCAGCCGCAGTACTCGCATACCCTCGTAAAGAGGAACTGTCTGGTCTTCCTCCCGCAGTTGGGGCACCTACCCTCCTCCAGCAGTTTCACGTCCCTAAGGGAGGCCTTTGTGGCTTCCCTTATGGTCTCCTTAACCTCCGAGATCACCTTCCTTACGGAGGCCTTGTCCTCCTTCTGAAGGAAGGAGACGTCCTCCTCGAGCTCCTTCTGCTCGTCCCCCAGTGGGGCTGCATTGTCCACCTCTTCTTCCTTTCCCTTCCTTCCGAAAAGCGTGGGCATAGCCATCGCCTCCTTTTTGTCTGTTATCCCTAATATAGGCCCTTCCTTCGGGAAAAGCAAGCCTCAGTAAAGTTACGGAAATTCGTGAGAAAGGGCGGATGTCCGCAGGATGTGGGAGGTTATATATATCTTAAGCTAAATAAAATTTGAGACATATAGATCTACCAAATCTTGGTACGCTTCGTGCTACCTACCTAAGGTAGGGACTACCCGAAGGAACCTCCGTCGCGGATGCCCTCCCTTAAGGGAGGGCTTTTTCTCTACGGTCCGTGGGCGACCTTGTGGAGGAAGTCTAAGGCCCTGAGTTCCTTCTTCTCGGTGCGATAGGAAAGCAAGGCCCGGAGTGCACCTCGCGCCTGCTCGCCCGTGGGCCCGGATATGGAAAGCCTGGCCGCACGGGACGCGGGGAGGGTCTGGAGCCTGAGCAGTAATCTGACGGCCCCCGGGGATAGGGGAACGTCCCCATCGGACGCACACCTTGGGCATAGGACCCCGCCGGCCTCTGCACTGAATCCGAAGGAGGCTCCTTCCAAGGGCCCCCCACAGAGGACGCATCTTCCGAACTCCGGCCTGTATCCGAGGGCTTCGGCGGCCCTAAGTTCGAACCACCACAGGAGGACCTCCCCCTTCCTTCTCCTCCCCATCTCCCGGAGCACGTGCGAAAGGGATCGGAACAGCGAAGGGTTCGGGGATTCGGGAGGGGTCAGCTTCAGCACGAGCTCGCAGGCCGCCGAGGCGTACCCCAGAAGGTCTATGTCCTCCTTGACCTCCCTGAAAGGTTCGACGACCTCGGCCTGGCTGAGGGTATGGAGTTCCCTGTTCTCCCTACGGTAGAACGTGACCTTGACATAGGTTATAGGCTCCAGGCTTCCCCCGAAGATGCTCTTAGGTCTCCTCGCCCCCTTAGCCAAGAGTCCGAGCTTGCCGAACTTAGGGGAGTAGAGGACCACTATCTTGCTGGTATCCCTGAAGGGATAAGACCTGAGCACTATTCCCTCGGTCCGACGGATGGGCATCCCATCACCCCACCAGCCACTTTAGCATAGCCGTGGCTATGCTTAGGTATATGGCCAGGCCAGTTATGTCGTTGCTCATAGTGATGAACGGACCTGCAGCTATAGCGGGATCTACCTTGAACTTCCTGAAGATCATCGGGACGACCGTACCCATGATGGCCGCGACCAATATCGCGCACCACATGGCCACCCCGACGACGAGGCCGAAGGCCGGGTTCCTGTGCCAGAGCGTAGCCACGAGGCCGACGGTTCCCCCGCAGAAGACCCCCATCATTATGCCGACCCTGGCCTCCCTGAGCACCCTCTTCCAAATTTCGAAGGTATCTATCTTCCCGAGCGCGAGGCCCCTTACGGTTATGGAGGCGGACTGTAGGCCTATGTTCCCCCCCATAGCGGTAATTATAGGGATAAAGGCCGCAAGGGGAAGGAAGCGACCTATCGTGCCCTGGAAGGTACTTATTATCGAGCCCGATATGAAGCCACTTAAGAGGCTCGTAAGTATCCAGGGGAAACGGGCCCATGATATCTTCCATGCGGCCTCCTCCCTTATGGTCTCGTCGGTCCCGGCCATCCTCCCTATGTCCTCGGAAGTCTCTTCCTCTACGACCTCCATAACATCGTCCACCGTGATGCGGCCTATGAGCTTGCCATCCCCGTCCACTACGGGGACGGCCACGAGGTCGTACCTTCTAAAGAGCTGGGCTACCTCTTCCTGGTCCATATCCTCCGGCACGCTTACCACATCCCTCTTCATTATCTCGGACACCTTCCTGTCGGAGCGGGAGACCAGGAGCTTCGTAAGTGGCAGGACTCCTACCAGGCGTCCTTCATCGTCCACCACGTAGACGTAGTAGCACTCCCCCATCTCGTCGACCGCCTTCCTTATGGCCGCTATGGCCCGATCCACGGTATCGTCCTGGTTCACCGCCACAACCTCGACGGCCATAAGCCTTCCGGCTGTATCCTCCCTGTGCTGGAGGAGCTCCCTGACCTCCTTGGAGGCCTGGGGGGACATATCCTCGAGGACCCTTTCTGCCTTGTCCTCGGGAAGTTTTGAGATGATATCCGCCGCATCGTCCGATTCCATCCTCCCCACCACTTCGGACAGCCTTTCAGAGCCCAGACTGCCCAGGAGGTGTTCCCTGACGTCCTCGTCCATCTCCCTCAGCACCTCGGAGGCGACCTCAGGCTCCAGAAGTCCGAAGAGATATTCCACCTCCTCGTCGTTCATGTGGGACAGGACGGAGGCGACGTCCGCCGGATGAAAGGTATGTAGGAGGTCCCGGAGGAGGAACCTTTGGTCCTGTTTTATGTACCTGCGGAGGTTATTTAATATCTTCCTGAGGCCTTCCTCTTCCATAGAAATCTCCTCTAAGAGGGTTCCCTTTCGGGATAGACCATCCCTCCGGAGATGATCATCTTGAGGGCATCCTCCGCTTTTACCTCTAAAGGTATCACTTCCTCGGCGGGGACGAAGAGGAGGAAACCTGACGTTGGGTTCGGAGTCGTGGGCAGAAAGACTGCCAAGAGGTCCTCCTTCCCTCCCGCGACCTCTATGCCTTCCCAAGCCTCCGATGTTACCAACCCTAAGCAATATATCCCCTTCCTTGGAAACTCTACAAGCACGACCTGCCTGAAGGGGACCCTGCGGCCCGAGAGCAGAGCTCGGCTTATCTGTTGTACGGCCAAGTAAACCCGGTTTACCAAGGGGATCCTCGTCAACAGCTTTTCCCCAGCCCTTATCGCGGTCCTCCCGAACACGCTCCTTGCGAGCATGCCCACCAGGACGAGGAGGACGACCACGGCCAGAAAGCCCAATCCCGGAACCTCCTTCCCTCCCGGAAGTGGTCTTATGAACCTTCCCAAGAGGTTGTCCACCTTCAGGAAGAGCTGTACGAAGATGTAGAGGGTCACCACGAGGGGGGTGAGCACCACGATTCCGGTCAAAAGGTCCCCCCGCAACCTACGCATTAACTTCTTCACTTCCTTCCCTCCGGAGGTGGAAGGATTATGTACACCTTCTCCCCGGGCTTGACCATGCCGTATCTCTCCCTGGCGAGCTTCTCTATGAGCTCCGGGTCCCCCTCCTTCAACCTCTTCCTCTCCTCCTCCAGGACCCTCCTCCGGGCCTCTATCTCGGCCACTTCCCTGCGAAGCTCTCTCTCCTTCCGCTTCAGCTTCCACATCCTCCAGAGCCCGTGTTCACCGAAGATAAGGTAGATGCCGATGGACGCCAGGAAGGGCAGGAGGAACTTACGAAGTTTCCTCGCCATATACGACCTCCGGATCGAACAACTTCTCCCCCTCCTCCTTCCATCTATCTCCCTTCAACTTCCTGTAGAAACAGGACCTGTATCCGGCGTGACACGCCGCTCCTACCTGCTCCACCTTGAAGAGGAGGGCATCGCCGTCGCAGTCAACCCGGACTTCCCTCACGAGTTGGAAGTTGCCCGACCTCTCCCCCTTGACCCAGAGCTTTCTCCTGCTCCTGCTCCAGTAGGTCATCCTTCCGGTGTTGAGGGTGCGGAGGAGGCTTTCACGGTTCATGTACGCAAGCATAAGCACTTCCCCGCTGCTTGCGTCCTGCACTACCGCGGGTATTAGCCCTTTCTCATCGAACTTAAGGACGTTCAGGTCCATAGCTCCCTCCTCAGAGCTTCGAAAGGGCCCTGAGGTCCTCGTCAGTCAGGGCGCCGTGCGAGAATATGACTATGCCCTCGGCCCCTTCCTCTAAGGCAGCCTCGGCCTGTTCCACGAGCTTACCGGTGCTGAGGTTCGAGCGGGAGCTCCTCTTCCCGAGCCCCTCCCATAGGCGACATCCCCCTTTGACCTGGGCTACGTGGTTCCTTGTCCTCCTCCTGAGCATAAGCGTGCTGTTGGTGTAGGTCATGGGAAACGCGTAGTCTATGAGGCTCCTTTCCCCCCAATCGCCCCAGTCCTGGCCCTGGTACACTATGCACTCCGGATAATCCATGAACACCGCGGCCGAGACTTCTTTCCCCCTCGCCTTGGCGGACCTGGAGAGCTCCTCCACGAACTTCGTCACCCACTTCGTTCTCCACTCTATCCACCTGGCCCAGGCGGGATGGCTACGG
>DTYS01000283.1 GCA_012961755.1 Candidatus Latescibacterota bacterium | reverse complement strand
GTGGACGCCCGACACTTCGTGCTCGGGGGGGACACCCTCATCCTCTCCCCCTCGGAGGGGGTGGCCCAGGATTCGTCCTACGTCATCGGGCAGGAGAGGGCAGGGACCTTCGAAAGGGAGGTGAGGGCGGTCCAACTTTCGTTAGGAGGGGAGAGGTTCAGGGCAGGGATGAACCTCGTGAACATCTGGGACGACACCTGTTCCTTCGACGTGCCTGGCCCCCTCAGGACCCTTTACAGGCCGAAGCATAACTACGTCGCCTCCCTTTTTGCGGAACTCTCGTTCGGAAGGAGGCACACCGTACTCTCAGCGGAGGTCGGGGGGACGGTGGCGACGGACAACACTTTCTCGGAGGTGTCCGACACCACGATCTCGTCTTGGATTCCTCGCTGGACTGAAAGGTTCATAAAGGTGAACGCGAGCACCCGTACGACCGTGGACATCAGGAGTCTTAAGGCCAACCTTATTCCGAGATTATACAGATTTGGCCTTCGTTCGTCCTTAGGAAGGGCTTTCTTTAAGGTAGAATGTTACCGTATCCCGACCAACTACGTCTCCCTCGGCAATTCCCAGCAGAGGCCTGACCTCCAGGGCTGGAGGTTCCGTCTGCGTTCGTCGTTCCTAAGTGGACAGGCCTTCCTTAGGTGCGGGGGCGAGAGGTACCACGACAACGTGGACGAGGGTGGTCCCATAACCACGACCACGTCGTCGTGGAACGTCTCCTTGAACCTCTCGCCGAGGACCTTCCAGAAATACTCCCCTTCCGCCCAGATGGAGTTCGTCCGCCAGGGAGGGAAGAACGACGCCCGAGGGACTATGAGGCTCTCGAACAGGACCGAGACCTTCTCTTTCGGCCTCGGGGCTAAGCTCCCGACGGGACCGCTCTCACATCGCCTTATGCTCCGCACTGGATACACGAGCTATAGGGACTTCGTGGAACCCTCAGCCGGCTACGAGACCAGGTCGCTCATGCTCTGGGCCTCGCTCGGCCTTCCACCCCCCTTCTCGTTGGAGTTCACGGCCGGAAGGACGGTGCAGCAGGGGAAGGAAAGGTACTTTAAGGTAGGTCTGATGCGCATAAAGGCCATGTGCGAGCCCGGCAGATGGAGGTTCACCGGAGAGCTGGGCACGACCTCGACCTCGGACGACCTTAAGCTCTCCGTCGGGATCGGACTGAGGTACTCCACGGTAGGGGGCAGTACCCTGGAGTTCTCCGCACGCCTTGAGCGGTTCTCGGACGAGAGGAGTTACACCGAGCCCCTGGTATCGCTTTCGTGGCGGAGGAGGTGGTGAACGCAGCCCGACGGCACACTCTGAGGAGGGAATATGACCGATAGGGAGCGTTGGGTCAGGACCATGCACTACGAACCAGTGGACCACGTCCCCGACGAGGAGTTCGGGTACTGGAACGACACCTTCAGGATGTGGCACGAGCAGGGCCTTCCGGAGTTCGTAAACGATAATACGATAGCCGACAGATACTTCGGGTTCTCAAGGAGGGAGAGCGTCCCGGTAAGGCTCGGCCTCATGCCCGCGTTCGAAACTAAGGTCTTAGAAGAGGACGAGAGGCATAAGGTTCTGGTGGACGGCTCCGGGGTCGTGCAGGAGGTCTTCAAGGATGGGAGCTCCTCCATACCACATTATGTGGACTTCCCCCTCAAGGGGAGGAGGGAGTGGGAGGAGCTGTTCAAACCGCGCCTGGACCCCGGGACGCCTGGAAGGTACCCGGAGAACTGGGAGGAACTTAAGGAGCACTGGAAGGGGAGGGACTATCCCCTCGGGGTCTCGGTGGGAAGCCTCTTCGGGTGGGTCAGGAACTGGATGGGATTCGAAAGGATCTGTACGATGATGTACGACGACCCCGAGCTTATGCACGATATAATCGACCACTTAACCGACTTCATACTCGGGACGGTGGGGAGGGCCGTAAGGGAGGTCGACCTGGACTTCGCGGCCTTCTGGGAGGACATGGCCTTCAGGAGCGGGCCGATGATATCCCCCTCGATGTTCGAGGAATTCCTCGTGCCGAGGTACAGGCGCATAACGTCCTTCCTCAACGAACACGGCGTAGACATAGTATACGTCGACTGTGACGGAAACATAAACGCCATAGCTGGCCTTTGGCTCGAGGCAGGGGTCAACACGATGTTTCCGATAGAGGTCAAGGCCGGCACCGACCCGATAGAACTCAGGGAGAGGTTCGGGAAGGATATGAGGCTTATGGGAGGTGTGGACAAGACCAAGCTCATAGAGGGCAAGGAGGCCATAAGGAAGGAAGTATCACGATTAGAGAAGCTCGTGGCGGACGGCGGATACATACCCCATGTGGACCATAGGGTTCCTCCGGACGTGACCTACGAGAACTACCTCTACTACCTTAAGGTCAAGAGGGAGGCCTTCGGAATCCCCGAACCCGAACCGTACGAGGCCAGGAGGCATCTGTACGAATCCCCTGAGCCGATCTTCCTTCCTGTCGAGGAGACTCCGCCGCCTCTGACTTAGCCATCGAATGTTGACTTTCCTTCGAAAGGTAGCTATATTTTGGGTCATGGGCCCGTAGCTCAGTCGGTAGAGCAGCGGCCTTTTAAGCCGTTGGTCGCAGGTTCGATTCCTGCCGGGCTCACTTCTTCAGCCTAAGGGGGAAAGCGATGCTCTGGGAGAGTATAGTATGGGCCGCAGAAGAGGGAAAGCCGACGGGGGGAGGGTTCGGGGCCTTTTTACCCCTGATCCTCATATTCCTCGTCATGTACCTCCTGCTCATCCGTCCCCAGCAGAAGCGACAGAAGGAACATCAGAAGATGTTGGAGAGCTTAGAGAAGGGAGATAGGGTGGTCACATCCGGCGGGATACACGGACAGATAGTGGGGTTCAAGGAGAGGGAAGGGGTCGTGGTGCTTAAGGTCGCTGACAACGTGAAGATAGAGGTATCCCGCTCCGCCATAGCCCGGAAGCTCGAGAGATGATACGGGAGATCCGCCTTTACGGGGATGCTGTGCTCAGGATGAAGGCCGAGCCCATATCGGACATCTCAGATGAGGTGGTCCGTCTGGCCGAGGACATGGTCGAGACCATGTTCGTTAGGAAGGGCATCGGCCTTGCGGCACCTCAGGTTGGGGAAAGTACATCTTTGGCAGTGGTGGACCTCTCCTTGGGCGACGGTAAGGGTCGGGCCCTCGTGTTCATAAATCCCGAGATCATCGGCCAGGAAGGGGAGTGGATATACGAGGAGGGATGTCTGAGCATCCCGGAGGTAAGGGCGGACGTGGTTCGACCCAAGAAGGTAGCTGTCAGATTCTTGGACATAGACGGCAATCCCAACGAGCTGGAGGCCGAAGACCTGCTCGCCAGGGTGATACTGCACGAGGTGGACCACCTGAATGGAGTCCTCTTCGTGGACCGCCTCCCCCCACTCAAACGGCAGATCCTCAGGCCGAAGCTCCTCAAGATAGCTAAGGGGGAAATCCCTCCCGAAAGATGAGCTCGCTCCGCATAGCCTTCATGGGATCCCCCGAGTTCTCAGTGCCGAGCCTCAGGCGTCTCATCCGCAGTCCCCATCGGGTCGTGGGCGTCGTCACGAGGCCGGATGCCCCCAAGGGGAGGGGGAGGCGTCCGAGGCCCACCCCCGTCAAGGAGGTCGCCCTCGAGGAGGGCATAAAGGTTCTGGAACCGGAGAGGTTGAGGGACGGAGAGTTCCTCTCCGAGTTGAAGGCGTTGGACGCCGACCTCTTCGTGATTGTCGCCTTCAGGATCCTCCCAGAGGAGGTCCTGAGGCTCCCCCCCCAGGGCGTGGTGAACCTCCATCCATCCCTGCTTCCCAAATACAGGGGTCCAGCCCCTATACAGTGGGCGATAATAAACGGGGAAAGCGAGACCGGGGTGACCACGATCTTCGTGGAGCCGGAGGTGGACGCAGGCGACATAATCCTGCAGGAGAGGGTGCCTATAGGACCCGAGGAGACCGCGGGGGAGCTCCACGATAGGTTGAAGGTGCTCGGGGCGGAGGTCCTCTCCCGGACCGTGGAACTC
This sequence comes from Candidatus Latescibacterota bacterium, assembly GCA_012961755.1. Taxonomy (GTDB): domain Bacteria; phylum Latescibacterota; class 4484-107; order B68-G9; family B68-G9; genus B68-G9. The sequence goes on along the minus strand of DTYS01000283.1, from coordinate 7,611 downwards.
ATAGCAGAGGGCGAAGCCCCACGCGTCCCGCAGCCTCCGGGCGAATGGCCCAGGGCCCCTAAGCTCACGAAGAGGCACGCCGAGATCCGTTGGGAGGAACCTGCCGAGGTCATCTTCAACCTCGTGCGAGGGACAAACCCCATCCCTGGGGCGTTCACGGTATGGAGGGGGAAGCTGCTCAAGGTCCATAGGGTCCGGGTCGTTCCGGACGTCCGAGGAACTCCGGGGGAGGTGGTGATGGCGGACGACGTGGAGGGGATCGTGGTGGCGGCCGGGGAAGGAGGGTTGTCCCTCCAGGAGGTCCAGCCCGAAGGGGGAAGGAGGATGAGCTCCCCCGAGTTCGTGCGGGGGCACAGGATAAGGGCCGGGGAGATCTTAGGGGGATGATATGAGCTCCATCTTGACCTTGCTCCTCTTCTCTGCTCTCTGTGCAGGAAATCCCAACGTGGGCACGGCCGGCTTCACGTTCCTGAAGCTTCCCTACGATGCACGCTCGGCAGGCCTGGGCGGGGTGAGGGCCGCTTTGGCGGGGTTCTCGAATCCTGCATCCCTTCCGGACGAGCCCCTCTACTCCATCTCCTACGGTGATTACCTTGTAGATATACGCATCGGGGAGGTCTGGCTCACCCGCCCGCTCGGAGGGGGTTCCTTAGGGATCAAGCTCTTCGGCGTCTCCTACGGGGAGTTCAGGAAGGTCGATAGAAGCGGGAACTTCGGAGGAAGGTTCGGGGCCGGGGATTTCGGCCTGTACGTCGCCGTTGCAAGGAGGTTCGAGCTCGGAATTTCGCTCGGGATAGGGTTTAAGGCCATATATTCTTATATAGCTGAATACAGCTCCGACGCCTACGCCTCGGACGTCGGGCTCCTCTGGAGGACCCCGTGGGGAAGGACTTCTATGGGCTTAGAGCTCGAAAATGTGGGGTTCGTCCGCAGGGGGTATAAAGACCGCGAGGATGCCCTCCCCGTAGCCCTTAGGCTCGGATTCTCCCACCTTCTGGCCCACCTCCCCGTGGTCCTGGTGGGGGACCTGGTGCTGCCGAACGACAACTCCCCCTACCTTTCCGGGGGAGGGGAGGCCCTCATAGGAGATCTCTCCCTCAGGCTCGGGTACGACGGAAGGGCGGCGAGGAACTTGGACGGTAAATATGGGGGGCTTTCGCTCGGGTTCGGGATCGTAGTCAGGGGGATGAGGCTGGACTACGCCTATACCACCTTCGGGGAGCTCGGTGAGGTGCACAGGGTGAGTTTTAAGGGTAAGTTCTAGATAGGAGGTGCATATGAGGACCTTGGGAAGGTTATTGTTCCTGGCCGCGGCGCTGGCCCTGGGATGCGTAACACTGATAAAGGTGCTGTACAGGTGCTCTTGGAAGGAGGCCCTCCAGATAGCGGATAGGTTCATGGAGGACCTCCTGGGAGGGAGGAGGGAAGCCTGATGGCCTACGAGCATGTCCATAAGGACTTCCACGGAGCCCTGAGCTTCGCCCTCCAGTTCCTCTCCGACCGCTACGGAAGGGGGGAGATGGAGGGGTACCTCCGCCAGGTGGCGAGGGAGATCTACGGACCTCTGAGGAAGAGGCTGAGGCAGGAAGGGCTTAAGGCATTGGAGGAGCACTGGAGGAAGGTCTTCACCTTGGAGGGGGCCGAGGAGGGGAGGGACTTTACGCTCTCCTACGAGGAAGGGGCCCTGGTCCTCAGGGTTCGAAGGTGCCCTGCGGTGCATCATATAAAGGAGAGGGGCTATAAGCTCGCGGAGGACTTCTGTGAGAGCACGAGGGTCGTGAACGAGGGGATCTGCAGGCCCGTGGGCTACGACTGTTCGGTAGATTACGAGCGAGGAGCAGGAAGGTGCGTACAGAGGTTCTGGAGGGAGGGATGATATCCTGCACGGAGTTCATATGGGCCTACAACGAGCTCTTCAAGTTCCTGCACGGGCGCCACGGGAAGGAGGCCGTCCAGGAGCTTTGGAAGGGGATATCGGAGGAGTTCCTGGGGAACCTGGACGAACTTGTGAGGGAGAAGGGGATAGATGGGATGAGGGAGTACTGGACCCACACCCTCACGGAGGAAGGGGCGGACTACGTGATGACCGTGAAGGAGGACGCCTTCTACATAGACATGCACAGATGTCCTTCCGTGGCCCTCATAAGCGAAGGGCCGTCCTCGAAGTATCCCCACTACTGCGAGCACTGCGCCTGGCTCTATCCTCCCCTCCTGGAGAAAAGCGGCTTTGAGGCCCATATGCACATCATAGACCCCGAGCGTGGCGAGTGCAGGCTGAGCGTGTACAGGAGATGTCCAAGGGCAGGTTCGTGAGCAGGGCGGGGGAGAAGCTCGAGCACGCTCTGGAGAAGTTCGAGGTGGAAGTAAAGGGCAAGGTCGTGGCTGACCTCGGGTCACACGTAGGTGGCTTCGTAGACTGCCTTCTGAAGCACGGGGCGGCCAAGGTCTACGCTGTTGAGGTAGGCAAGGGGGTCCTCGACTGGAAGCTCAGGAACGACCCCAGGGTCGTGGTGATGGAGGGAGTGAACGCCCTTTACGCCGAGCTTCCGGAGAAGGTGGACCTCGTGACGATAGATGTCGGATGGACGCGCCAGAAGTTCATAGTACCTAAAGCCGCCTCCCTTCTGGGACCGGGCGGCCTTATAATTTCCCTCATAAAGCCCCAGTACGAGGCCCTTCCGAGGGAGAGGAGGGGAGGGGTGGTGCGACGGAAACTTCTGAACGCTGTGGTGGACAGGACCTTGGAAAGGATAAGGGCCCTAGGACTGGAGATATTGGACTTGGAACCTTCGCCCCTTCCTGGCTCGGGGGGGAACAGGGAGTTCTTCGTGCTCTTAAGGCCCCTCGCCTATGAGGGTGAAAGCGAGGCATAGCTGGGACCTCTCCCAGGACCAGGCCGTAAGGCTCCAGAGGGAGCTGGCTGAGGAGGTGGTGACCGAGGGGGACCCGGGGGGCGTGAGGAAGGTTGCAGGGGTTGACGTGGGGGTGAAGGGGGAAAGGACGAGGGCCGCGGTGGTGGTCCTAAGCTTCCCGGAGTTGGAAATCCTGGACTGGGCCGTGGCAGAAGGAAAGGTCGAATTCCCCTACATACCCGGGCTCCTCTCCTTCAGGGAATGTCCCATAGTGCTAAGGGCCTTCGAGGAGCTCTCCACCGAGCCGGAGGTCGTCATCGTGGACGGCCAGGGGATAGCCCACCCCAGGAGGCTCGGGATAGCATCGCACTTGGGACTATTCTTGGAGGTCCCGACGGTGGGATGCGCTAAATCCAGGCTCTGGGGCATGCACGGACAACCCGGAGCTCAGGCCGGCTCCTATACTTACCTGTACGATAGGGGCCAGGTGATAGGCGCCGTGGTGAGGACGAGGGACAAGGTCAAGCCGGTATATGTATCGCCCGGCCATCTGATAGGCCTCGGACCGGCGATAAGGTTGATCCTCGCCACCTGCAGCGGGTACCGCCTCCCCGAACCCATACGCTGGGCCCACAGGATAGCCGGGGGAGCAGAACCTGATGGGAGGGAGGGGATATGATCTTCGGAGGGATACAGAAACTCTCTGCCTTGGACTTTCCCGACCACTTAGCCGTTACGGTCTTCACCGTCGGATGCGACTTCCGCTGTCCTTATTGCCAGAACCCGGAACTGGTCCGTGGGGAATATCCGGTCGAGGTCCCGGAGGATGAGGTCCTGAAGCTGCTCGAGGAGAGGAAGGGCTTCGTGGACGGGCTCTGCGTCACCGGAGGTGAACCCTTACTACACAGGGACATAGTCCCTTTCCTGAGGAAGGTCAAAGAAATAGGGATAGATATCAAGGTGGACACTAACGGCCATCATCCAGACCTCTTAAGGGAACTCCTGGAGGACGGCCTCGTGGATTACGTGGCGGTTGACATAAAGGCCCCTCCCTCCAGGTATCAGGAGGTCGTCAGGGCCCAGGTCGACGTGTCCAAGGTAGAGGAGTCCGTAAAGCTCCTTAAGGGGGTGCCGCACGAGCTCCGCACTACGGTTGTTCCGGGGCTTCTGGAGGACGGAGAGTACGAGGAGATAGCGAAGTGGTTCGAGGGTGCCCCGAGGTACGCGCTCCAGGCATTCAGGCCCACGAAGACCTTGGACCCCGAATTTCGCAAGCTCGACCCCACACCCCCAGAACTTCTGAGGGACCTATGCTGCAGGCTTTCCCCCTATTTCGCCGAGTGCGAGGTGAGGGGCTGAGGCCTCCTACCTGTGCGCTTGTACTCGAAGTAATCCCTTAGTATCCTTCCGTGGTCGAAGGCTAAAGGCTCGGGGAGCCCTTCCTCCGAGAAAAGTCCGGCCCTATCGGCGTCGTCCAGTCCCCTTGGGCTCCCCTCCGCCTTAGCTATGTAGACCGTAGTTATGGTGTGGTGGCGTGGGTCCCTTCCCGGGTCGGAGTACGTGTAGAACTGCTCACGGAGCTCCACCTTCAGCCCTGTCTCCTCCTCAGCTTCCCTAAGGGCGGCCTCCTCCAAGCTCTCCCCGTAATCCACGAACCCCCCCGGAATGGCCCATCCGTACGGTGGGTTCCTCCTCGATATAAGCACGATCCCGTCCTCCAACTCTATTATTATGTCGACGGTGGGTATTGGGTTCCTGTAGACCCGGACCACTTCCCCACACTTAGGGCATCTCAGCTCCATTGCCGCCATCTCACCTCCCCTCGTCGGTGACGTCCCCCTTAAGCTGCGGGACCCTCGGCCTTTCCTGCCTCACCTTCCTCCCGAGGGGGACGAGGTTCCTCCGGGGTCCTTCGTGGGCGAGGTCCTCCAAGAATTCCTGGAGCACCCTTCCCTCGTTCTGGGCGGGGGGGTCCATCCCGAGGAGGTACGCCAGGGTGGGGGCCACGTCCGCCGTGCACCTTGAGCCCTTCTCGGATGGCCCCTCCGCTACCCCCTTCCTAACCCCCCTTCCGGCCAGGACCAGGACGCCGTACACCGAGCCCACCTCGGTCTCGTATGTGGGGAGCATAGGGCCGTGGTTTCCGCCGCCGCAGGGGAACACCACCCTCCCCTCCCCCATCCTCAACACCTCGTCCCCGGACCACCTGTATCCTCCGGAGTAACAGAACACGAGGTCCCCCACGTTCTCGCCCCAAAGCCCCACAACGGGGGCCTCCTCCCTCGTGAGCACGAAGGCGAAGACGTGCTCACCGGTCTCCGGATCCTTCATCTCCCTCATAAGCTTCTGTACCTCGGCCCTCAGATCCGAGTACTCCTCGGGGGGGACCACCCCCGTGGGCTCCCTACCCTCGAGGTTTATCCAGAGGTGGTTCTGTTCGAAGAAGAGCTTGCTCCGGGCCCAATCTACGGAAGTACCGTCGGGGGAAAGCTCCAGCCAGCCCCTTTCTAAGAAGGCGTTCACGAGGGAGACGGCCTTCCTGTTCGCGGGCATGCCGTGGTCCGAGGTCACCGCGAGGACTTCCTCCTCCAGGTCCATCCACCTCAGAAACTCCCCTAAGAACCTGTCCATGGCCCGGTAGTACCTCCTCAGCTCCTCCCATGCCCACCCGGACCTTTCGGGGGAGTACTCCGTCCCGGTCGGATCGGCCAGGGGCACGAGCTTGTGCTCCACGAGGTCCGGGAGGTGCCAGTGGAGGTAAAGTAGCTCCGCCCCGGTCTCTTCCATTAAGACCCTGGACGCCTCGGACCACCATACCGCCTCGTCCGATAGAGCCTCGTCCACCGTGTCCCAATCCAATATCCCCCCCCTCACGCGCAGGGCCACGGTCATCATAGCGTGGACGTACGGCCCGAGCTCCTCTACGAGCTTCCTCCCGAGTTCGGGGTCTGAGCAGAACCTGCCGTCGGTTGGGAAGGCCTCGCTCCTGTAGAGCCTGAACCTCCTACCGTCGGGGGAACACTCAACGAACTTGAACCTGAAGGCCGCCTCCACCTCCCCCATCTCCTCGGTCGTGAACGTCTCCTTCACCCATCCGCTCCACTCCCCCACCTTAAGCCTCAGCACGGACCTTCCCATGTCCCTCCCACGGCAGAGGGCGAGGGTATCGTACCCGTCCCCCTCCGCCCAGAGCAGGGCCATATACCTGGGCCCTTCCCCTTCGGACGAGGGTTCAACTTTTACCTCCGCCTCTAAGGGTGGACGGCGCGAGCTCGGAAGGCAGGTCCATCCCTCCGCCTCGGAGAACCTCACCCCTTCCCCTGCGTCCACGTTCAGGGTGTGGTAGACGGTGGGAAGGGCGACATCGTAATACGACCTCGCGGGACGGTAGATTCGGTCCAGAAATACGACCTCGTCCGTCGTGGGGGGGTAGCCCGCGTAGTTCACGACCACGCTCCTCTTTCCCTGGCGGGCTGCGGCCTCCCATATGTACTCCGCAAGACATATGCCCGAGGAGAACGCCTCCTCCCTGTGACATTCCGGGACCGGGTCCTCCGGCCTGTGGGCCCCCCAGACCACGACCGAGTGCGTACCTGGCGTGGCGCCCGTCGCGATGGTCTGCCAGTTGGACGGGGTCTGGGCGGGTATCACGGACCTCAGACGACAGAAACAACCTTGCTCGATGAGCCCCTTGAAGTTCGGAAGTACTCCCTCCTCGACGAACCTCTCCAACAGTGTGGGCATCAAGGCGTCCATCCCCAACATCGCTACCTTCTTAGCCATACGTCCTCCCTAAGCTTCCTCGGCCTCGTGGGGCAGGTGGGACATAGCTCCAGGGCCATCTCGTAGGCGGTCCGCACCACATCCATGGCCTTCATAACGTGTACCTCCGCCCCCCCGATCCTGCCGTCCCTTATTAGGCCCCCCTCCCTCATCCTCCTTTCTAAAGGCTCCCATTCTATCCTGCACGGCCCGTCCCTCCAGAGCACGCTCCAGGCCCTCACTATCCTTCCGGTCCCCGGCATCCTGACCCAACAGGGCAACCTTCTGAAGCCGAGACACGGAACTTCGGCCATGGTCTCTCCCACGTGGGCCGCGGTGTTCACGTCCATCCCGACCCCCAGCAGCACCACGTACCCTCCCTTCTCCGCGAGCTTCCCGAGGGGGGAGCGGACGTCGAAGGTCCTGAGGTTCAAGTGTTCCGAGGTAAGCTCCTCCGCCTCCTTCCCTATCGCCGCGTAAGGGTGTGTGGGGTGCAGGCTCCTCCTGGCTCCGGGCCTCTTCCTCAGCGCCTCGGTTATTATGCCGTTTACGGAAGGAGTCTCGTCTATGTCGAACACCCTCGCAGCGTGGTGGTTGAAGGTGGGGACCATGACGGTCCCGTCCGGTCCCACAAGCTCCAACAGGGCGTCCACCACCGCATCTGCTCCCCCTTCCACGTACCCGAAGCTTGAAAGGGAGCCGTGTACCTGGAGGACGTCCCCCTCTCCAAGCCCCAGTTCCCTGAGCCCTTGAACTATGCGACATCTGGTCACATAGTATCCCATACGCACCTCCCCGAGGGAACTATAACAACTTCGCAGGTCCGTGTCAAGAAGAAAGGGGCGGGCCTTCGACCCGCCCCCTTCGTGATCTACTTCCCCTCCCCCAGCAGCTCCATCATCCTCCAGAAGAGCCTCTCCCTCATCTCCCCGGGGGAAGGTCCTGGAGGTGGGGGACCGAAGCGTTCGGGGGGCGCCCGGGCATTGCGTGCCCTTTG
>DTYS01000282.1 GCA_012961755.1 Candidatus Latescibacterota bacterium | reverse complement strand
GGGAAACGGTAGCACCTTTACCTTCATATTGCCCTTGGAGCGTAAGGTCGGGGATAGCTACGTTGAAGTTTAGGGAGGGACAGTGGAAGGTCGCGTCCAACTTCGGCGGGGAGATGCTCTCGTAGTCGTGGACGTCCAGAAGGATTTCCTGCCCGGCGGGAGCCTGGCCGTCCCCCACGGAGATGAGGTCGTCCCGGTCCTCGCCCGCTACATAGAGCTCTTCAAGGATAAGGGGCTCCCAATCTTCGCCACGAGGGATTGGCATCCCCCTGACCACAGCTCCTTCGAAACCCGGGGCGGTCCCTGGCCTCCCCACTGTGTGCAGGGAAGCGAAGGGGCCAAGTTCGCCCCTGGGCTCGGACTTCCCGAGGACATCGTAATAATCTCTAAGGCCACCGACCCAGGGGAGGAGGCATATTCCGGATTTCAGGGGACCGACCTGGACGAGCGGCTGAGGAGGGAGGGGGTAAGACGCATCTTCGTGGGCGGGCTCGCCACGGACTACTGCGTGCTGAGCACGGTAAGAGACGCCCTTTCATTAGGTTACGAGGTATACCTCCTCGAGGACGGGGTGCGGGCGGTGGACCTCAACCCCGGGGACGGGGAGAGGGCGATAGATGAGATGGTCCGCCTAGGGGCAAAGACCGTATCCTTCGAGGAGATATCCTGATGGGGGCCGGCCCTTCTTCATCCGAGGTGTTCCGAAAGCCGGGACTCCAACTTGGAACGGGGGAGCGCCCCTACCATCTGGTCGACGAGCTTTCCGTCCTTGAACACCAGAAGGGTGGGTATAGCCCTAACGTTGTAGCGGGAGGCGGTGGAGGGGTTCTCTTCCACGTCGAGCTTGGCGAACACTATCCTCCCCTTATACTTCTCCGCAAGCTCCGCCACTATGGGTGCTATCATCCTGCAGGGCATACACCATTCCGCCCAGAGGTCCACCACCACGAAGGGGTACCTCGATATGAGCTGGTCGAAGTCCCCGTCCGTCACGACTACCGGCCCATCGGGATAGGTCCCCTCGGGGACCTCGCTGAAGCCCTGTAGCTTCATCTTACCTCCTAAACAGCAGGCCCTCAGGTAGATCTCGCCATATCGTCCAAGCGAGGTTCATGGCCATCGCCGCGCACGGCATCACCCTGCCCATGGACAGGGCGACGTCCGACCTTGAGAGCGGGACATTACCTGTACTCCGCCTTAAGTTCCAGTATGTGTTCCGTTGGTTCGGCTGGGACGACCGTGCGGGACCTCGTGTCCAGCTTCCCACAGGTCGCCTCGTGAATTACCTCGTAAGACTCGGCCGTGTCCTTGGAGATGTTGGCGACCTCAGCGCAGAAGTAGTAGACCCCCTCCAAGTCCCTCAGGTCCCATTCGAACGTAAGGGTCGTGTCGGCCAAGTCCTCGCCGAAGAGGACGCTCGCCCGACTCACGGCGTCGAAGGAGGGGGCGACACCTTCCGAGGTCTCCTCCTTAAGATCTTCGTACGTAAGGCCCGATTTCGCCTTCCACTTCGGAAGGTGGTCCAGGTGGGGGTGCTCCCCCACGCTCACCACCGAACGGGATATTCCCAAGGTCCTTATGTACCTGCGCTCTCCGTCCTCCACCCAGACGGCGTAGTCCGTCGCAGGAAGGTAACCTTTGTAGAAGCTGCCCTCGTACCTAGGGCCGCTGAAGCGGAGGGTCACGACCACGGTCCGGGACACCTTCCCAGATTCCTTCCCACAGGCCGCCAGAAGGCAGCCTGCGACGAAAACCATCGTCCATCGCACGGGGGCTTCCCTTACGCTTGGACCAAGTTCTGAACTATCCTCGCAAGCCTGGACTTGTACCTCGCCGCTGTATTTTTGTGGATTATCCCCTTCTTGGCCGTGCGGTCTATGACCGACGTTGCCCTCCTCAAGGCCTCCGTGGCCTCCTCAGGGGAGGAGGACGCAAGGACCTTCCTTATGGCCGTCCTCATGGCGGACTTGGCCGAGCGGTTGCGAAGGCGGGCCTTGTGGCTCTTGCGCATGTTCTTCTTAGCCGAACGTGTGTGCGGCAAGTTCTCACCTCCCTTTTTAGAAAAGTTAACGATTTTCCTCCTCCTTGTCAAGTCAAAGCCCTTCGTAGTTCCTGTACCACTCCCCGCCCCCTCCTGCGAGGAGGACGTTGGGGTATCCTCCGAACCTCCTGTGTTCGTACCATGGCACGGCGTTCCTCGAAGCTTCGCGGAGCCTCCTGAAGTTGTCCGCGCCTGATGTTGCCAGCCACTTCTCCATGGCCTCAACATCTGGGTAGAACTTCGTGCAGCCCTGCCATATCGCCCTCCCCCCAAGGAAACCCGAGGCTCCGGCCTCCGAGGCCAGTTCCACGTTCGCCAGGAACTCCTCCACCTCAACCCCCGCGCTCAGGATAACCCATGGGACCACGCAGGCCTCGTCCACCATCCTGCAGAAATCCTCTACCTCGTCCAGGTCGTAGAGCGCCCTTCTCTTCTCCCCGTCGAACGCCCCGTGGCAGTACTCCTCGGTATATTTAAGGTCGGCCGGGAACTCTATCTTGAGCAGGTCCGCTTTGTACTCGGGCTTGGAGAACTCCTGAACGGTCCTGAGGACTATCTCGGGCTTCCTCTTGGCGAAGGCCGGAGTGGGGCGGGAAGTCCCCCCAGGAAGTTCGTCCTTGAGGAGGGGGTAGCTGACGAGCTCTAAGACGAAGGGAAGGTCCACCTCCTCGCACTCCTTTCCCACCTTCCTGACTAAGGAACTTTGGTGTTCTAAGGTCTCGTCCGAGGCCTCTGGCCTCCAGTATATAAGTAGCTTCACTGCGTCGGCCCCCGCCCTCTTGGCCTTCCGGGCTGACCACCCCTCTATGAGCGAGGAGCGCCTTTCGTGCCCCCCTTCCCCTGCCTTGGTGTACCCGGTCTCCTCGTACGCCAAGAGGAGGCCGACGTCCTTCGGGATGTACCCTAAGCATCCGGGGTAGCCGTAGACCGGGTCGGTCAGGGTGGCGCTGGAATAGGGCGAGAGCACCTTCACGACCGACTTCTTCACGGTACGGAGGTCGTCGTGCCCGACCTCATCCGGGTCTAATACTTTGCTCAGCATCCTTCTGAGCGAACCCCTCTGATCTATGGCCATCATCCTGAACCTTCCGTCCCCGTCCGCAAGGACCTTGAACCCTCTGAACTTCCCGGCGGACATCTTAACTTGAGGCATCGTTACCTCCCTGTGGAAGGGAACCCAAGTCCTTTCCGTAAGTGCCCGGTTTTGGACAGGGGCCCCGCACCTCAAAGTTGCTCCAGGAGCGTTACAGTGCCGAAGGGCACGAAGCCTGCCCTTCCATCTATAAGTTCGGCGACCTCTTCCAGTCTTTCTAACGGCCTGAGGAACGCCCTCCTGACGAGGGCGGGGTTCAGGGAGGAATATAGATGGACATCTACCTTCCTCGTCCCCTTAGAGAACAGGTAAAGCTTATGCAGGCCCATCTCAAACTTCCTCCTCACCATCCTCTCCACTTCGTCCTTCCCCAAACCCCCCTCCAGCCACCTTGCGAAGCCCTCCGGCCCTACCCCGTCCCCGCATCGGGAGAACAATATCAGCCTTCCCCCCTTCCTCAGACCCCCCCGGACCATGTTTATCACCTTCTGCGCCTGATATAGGTCCACGTCCCTGGGATGTCCGCCGGCCGAGGCTATGAGGACATCGTAGGGCTCTTCCACCTTTATCTTGTACAACCTGTCCACCACCTCAACACCCCTAAGGAAGGCCCTCCTGAGGGAGCCCGCGTTGGCGCACAGGACCTTTCCCCTCACGTTCAACACGACCTGGACCGAGAAATCCACCCTGACCTTAGCGTACACCTCCTCCAGGAACTCCTGG
>DTYS01000281.1 GCA_012961755.1 Candidatus Latescibacterota bacterium | reverse complement strand
GGGTACCGGCGTCGGCACCGGTGAACCCCCTCGCCTCCTTCACTATCTTCTCCAAGAGGCGGTCCAAGTCCCTCTCAGCCGAAAGGGCTATACCTATGCGGTTGAGGGCGTGTATCTGTTCCCTCAACCTCTCCTCACGACTCATCCTGACGAGGCCTCCCACTGGACCTGAAAAGACCCCTCCGTCCGACCGCAGGTCCTGAAGGTCCGACCTATGCGGAGCCAGAGGTCATGCCCCTTGTAGGACCAGCGCAGGAGTATATATCCCCTACAACCCCTCCCCGTCCAGACCGCGAGCGGGAAGTCCCCCCTTGGGCCACCTTCGAGTTCATATATCCTGAGGCCTTCGGGAAGGTCGAAGGTGGTCCAGCGTCCCTCCAGGGAGAGCCCATCCCAGATCTTTGCCTTCACCTCCCAGAAGGACGAATATCCCACCTCCTTCCTCCACGCTCCCTCGATCCTGCACCTTAAGGTCAAGTTCCGGTCGGGACGCCAACTTGTCTCCCCCCTGAACGATGACTCCCTGGCCCTGAGCCTCACCTTCAGGCCACCGAACTTCCCCCTACCCTCGACCGACCAAAGGGCCCCTCCGGACGGGAGCCTGTCCCCTGCGAAGGGAAGGTAGGACCTATATAGGTCCACATAACCTTCTAAGTACCAACCTCTTCCTAACCTTAAACCTGCTCCCCATGAGACCCCTTCCCCACCCTTCCTGCCGGGAAACCCATACCCTGCCCCGTAAGGCGAGCAGAAGCTGGGGTCGTAGCGTCTGACGAGCGCCTCGGCCCTGAGCACGCCGGCCCTGAGGCTCATCCCGATGACCCAGGCGAGTCCTCCGGAATCCGCCACCTCCCAGAAGAACTTATAAGGTCCCAAGGGGACGGTCCCGTATAAGGAGCCCTTCCTCCCTACTATAAGGACTCCTCCCTCCACATACCCTCCGAGGCGGACTTCCAGACCCGCGGCCGAAGTTCCACCCGAGAAGGTCCTCAAGGCCACATGCCCGAGCCTCCCCTCTAAGAATATTCCTCTAAGCGAGCTTCCCCTTCCCAGGTAACCGAAGCTCCTACAAGGCCGACGATACATCCGCCCCATCCCTTCGAAGGCCCTGGACAGGTGGCTGAAGAGGAGACCTTGCCCGAAGCCCGGCCTGAAGTCCCCCAGGACAACCCTCAACGGGCCACGGCTCCAAGATATGTAACCCTTCAACCCATCCCCTGAGAAGGCCGCACGTAAGTTCCCCGAGACGAGCCATATGTGGGCACGATATCCTGACTTGAATCCGGCCCTGAGCTTCCATTTAAATGGGACCTTGCGCCCACAGGTAACGTACGGTCGAATCCCGTCCAACACGTCCCCGTCCATCCCCTCCACCCTCAACAGCTCCTCCAGACTCTCGAACCCGCCGATCCGTTTCCTCCTGCGCTCTATCCTCTCCGCGAGCTCCTCTGAGACGCCCGGAAGGAGGGAAAGTTGTCGCACGCTCGCACGGTTTAAGTCCAGGGGCCTTTCCTCCAAGGAGGACAACCACTCCTCGTACCCCTGCGGATTGGCCTCTATATCCTTCTCCCATCCTAAGGTTCTTCCCGCTAAGAATAAAAGGACATACAGGCCGGACACTTACTCCCACCTCAGTTGCCTTATATGCCCCTCGCTCAGCTCCAGTATGTAGCACGCCCCGTTCGCACCTTCCTCCGAGAATCTTACCTGGCCGGACGCCCCCCTGTACCCCTTCACCTCCGAAAGCGCCCCGCGGACCGATTCCCTGTTCGGTCCCGCCCTCTCTAAGGCCTCTAAGGCCAACGAGGTCGCATCGTAACTTAAGGCATCCACCAGGCCAGGTTCCCTCCCGTAACGCCTCCCGTACTCCTCCACGAACCTCCTCACCTCCTCCCTGGGGGAGTCCGGGAAGAAGACAGCAGAAAATACGGCCCCCTCCGCGTACCTTCCGACGGACAGGGACACCCGGGGGTCGTTCCACGCCTGACCTCCTAAAAACCTCGTCCGAATCTGGTGGAAGGCGACCTGCGGGACTATCTGGACGATGTCCTCCACCCCTCCGACCACCAAAAGGCCATCTATCGGTATAGGTAGAGGGACCCTCGCGGTGTCCTCGTAAGTTGAGAACCATTCGTCCATGGTAGAATCGCCGCCAGCCACCCAAGCCCTCACCACTCCCTCAGGAATGCCCAACGAGGAGTCCTGGGAGACCCAGGTGCAGAAGACCTCCCGGAGCGTAGTGTCGGGAGTTGCGATGGTGTCCGGAACGAGGGAAGAAAATGTCGTCCAGAGGGCGTGTATCTCCTCAGCCCACCTTTCCTTCAAGACCTCCCAACCTGCCCGACGGATGCGACTACACGCCGCCGAGAAATCGGTGGTTCCGGGGGAGTACCATTCTATGTCCAACACCTCCCCTCCCCCACCCTCCACGGCCTCCCTGAAGCCCTGCGTCATCCTCCTTCCGTAGTCGTCCAAGGAAGCTAAAACCGCGAAGGTTCTGAGCCCGAGCCTCAGGGCCGCATCTCCGATCCTCCTCCCGTGCAGGCGGGGGGAGAGGTTAAGCTGGAAGATGTAGGGACCTATGGATGCGAAACCATCCTCCGTTACCGCGGGGGCTATGAGGGGCAGCTCCTCGGCCTGGGCCACAGCTGCCGCAGGTACGGCGGAGGAGGCGAATATGGGCCCTACTATGGCTATCACCTCATCCTGCGACGCTAAGGCCTGAACCTCCTTTACGGTCCTTATGGGGTCCCCTCCCGTATCCCTGTAAGTTATGGTCGCCCCCTCCGGGGCGAACATCTCGTAGGCCAACTCGGCTCCCCTCCTGAGGGCATCGCCGAACTCCCTGTCCGGCCCTGTGAAGGGGCCTAAGATAGCTATGCGAGGGGGAAGCCCACGGGCCTGCAGGACCTCCAGCATCCTCTCGGCCCTATCCTTCAGTTCCTCCTTGCCCGTAAGCTCCGAAGCCCTTCGGTAGTGCAGGGCAGCCTCGGAGAACTCCCCGAGGCGGGCCGAACAGTGGCCGAGGAGGTACTCCGCGTAAGCTGTATAGGAACTTTCGGGATACCTGGAGAGGAATTCCTCCAGGACCTTCCGTGCCTTTCCATAACGCCCCATCTTAAGGAGGGCCTTCGCCCTCATAACCCAAGCTGCCCGAGAGATCTTCCCTCCGGAGCCCTCGGCCACCCTTTCGAAAGTGGCCGATGCTTCCCTCAGCCTCCCCTCCCGATAGAGGGAGACCCCCCTTCTAAACTGGGCCTTCCAGTCCGGGGCCTGAGCAGCCGTAAGCCAGGCCAGAACGAGGATCCACATAACTTCCTCCGGAGGTCAGGCGAGCCTATCGTAATGTTCCAAAGGCACGGCCCCTTCCACCGGCTTATTCAGGAGGAGGTAATCCTCCAAAGCCCTCAATGTCGTATCCCCGATGAGGAAGTATCCGTAGTAACCTGCCCCTGCGACGTGAGGGGTGATGTATACGTTGGGCAAATTTCGAAGGGGGCTGTCAGGGGGCAGGGGTTCCGGGTCCGTCACGTCCAGGACTACGGTTATCCTCCCCGTCCGTGCCTCCTCGAGCAGGGCGTCGTGGTCCACCAGGCGCCCCCTCGCTGTGTTTATGAAGGCGGCTCCGTCCTTCATAAGCCTGAAGTGCTCGGCCCGTATCATACGTTCCGTCTCAGAGGTGGCGGGGGCGTGGACGGTGACTATGTCGGAAAGTCGGAAGAGCTCCTCCAGCTCCACCTTTTCCGCTCCGAGCCTTCCGGCCTCCCATTCCGAGATGTACGGATCGTAGACCAGGACCCTCACCCCGAAGGGCTCCAGGAACTTCACGACCAGCCTTCCGACCTTGCTCGCACCCACGACCCCCACCGTGCTCCCCAAGAGGAACTGCCCGTTACGGGGAATCCCTGGGTCCCTCCAGACGCCCCGCCTTCGGAAGGCATCTATGTGCTCCGGAAACCTGCGCTTAGCCATTATCATCATCCCCACCGTGGCCTCCGCCACGTTGTAGGCTATGGCCTCGTTGGCGGAGAACACGACTATCCCCTCCGGGAGGACGTACTTCCTCACCACTTCTTTGGAGAGCATATGCTTGACCGAGCCGGCAGAGTGTGCTATTATGCGCAGCTTATCGGCCCTTCGGAACACTTCCTCGGTCAGAGGGGGTGTGCCCCATCCGGTGACTACAGCATCACATCCCGGGACGAGTTCCGCCACCTCCTCGGAGGAGTAGTTCCTCTCCTCGGGGTTGGCCCTCACCTCGAAGAGCCTGCACATCCTCCCGTACGTATCCTTTCTGAAGACCTTGCAGGTGTGTTCGGGCGTAGGCAGGTACAGTATCTTAGGCTTTCCCATGGCATACCCTCCCTCTTCTCGAATTCATCCACCAATATCGGGAGTACCCGGCCCTCGGGGACCTTCGGCACCCTCTGGTCGGAGTTCGTGCAACGGATCTGCCGGCTCCTTCTGAAGTTCGTCTCCTCGGGGCATCCTCCCCTTCCGAGCCTGAAGGGTAAGGCTGCGTACGCATACGGTCCACTCGGTTAGAGTGGAATATACTCTCTGTCCGACCTTTTGGCAAGAGTTATGTGCCCCCTCGTCTCCAGGCCGAGTATTGATAAAAAGGACGAAATAGGATATATTAACAGCTCAGGAACCTTCTCCGTAGGAGGTGAAGATGAGCGAGATAGTGGAAGTGCGAGCCAGGGAGATACTGGACTCCAGGGGGAACCCGACGGTGGAGGTGGACGTAATCCTCGAGACGGGCGTTATGGGGAGGGCCGCCGTGCCCTCGGGGGCTTCCACGGGTACCAGAGAGGCCCTGGAGCTGAGGGACGGGGACAGGTCCCGCTACCTCGGCAAGGGGGTGCTCAGGGCGGTTGAGAACGTGAACGAGCGTATAGCCCCCGAGATAATGGGAATGGAGTCCACCGACCAGGCTGAGGTGGACAGGAGGATGATAGAGCTCGACGGGACCGAGAACAAAAGCGAACTCGGAGCCAACGCCATGCTCGGGGTCTCCATCGCGGTCGCGAAGGCGTCGGCGGATGAGCTCGGGGTCCCCCTCTACAGGTACCTCGGGGGCCTGGAAGCCCGGGTCCTCCCCGTGCCCATGATGAACGTGATAAACGGCGGCAGGCACGCCGACAACAACGTGGACCTTCAGGAGTTCATGATAGTCCCCTTGGGGGCCGAAAGCTTCCGGGAGGCCCTGAGGATGGGGGTCGAGACCTTCCACAACCTAAAGGCCGTCCTCAAGGAGAAGGGATACTCCACCACCGTGGGCGATGAGGGAGGTTTTGCCCCGGACCTCAAGGACAACGAGGAGCCCTTAAGGGTCATAGTCCAGGCCATAGAGCGTGCGGGGTACAGACCTTGGGAGGACCTGGCCATAGCCCTGGACCCCGCAGCGAGCGAGTTCTACAGGGACGGTCTCTACCACCTGGACGCCGAGGGCAGGAAGTTCACATCCGATGACATGGTGGCCCTATACGAGGAGTGGATAAGGAAGTATCCCATAATCTCCATAGAGGACGGCATGGCAGAGGAAGACTGGGATGGATGGAAGCTCCTTACGGATAGGCTCGGGGACAGGATACAGCTCGTAGGGGATGATGTCTTCGTCACCAACCCCAAGATATTAAAGGAGGGGATAGAGAGAGGTATAGCAAATGCTATCCTTATAAAACTAAATCAGATAGGAACTCTCACTGAGACCTTGGACACGATAAACCTCGCCCTGCGCTCCGGATACAGGGCCGTCGTCTCCCATAGGTCCGGCGAGACCGAGGACGCTGCCATAGCCGACCTCTCCGTGGCCTGCAACACGGGCCAGATAAAGACTGGTTCGGCGTCCAGGACAGATAGGATGGCCAAGTACAATCAATTACTGAGGATAGAGGAGGACCTTGGGAAAGGCGCCGTGTTCCTGGGGAGGGCCGCCTTCGGGAGGTAGGTCATGCGTATAACCTCCTATAACTTCGGAAGGATAATCGTGGACGGCGATCCCTATACCAACGACCTTTTGATCCTTCCCAACCAGGTGAGGCCGAACTGGTGGAGGGAGGAGGGACACGAGCTCAGACCGTCGGACCTGGAGGAGGTCCTGACGACCAGGCCAGAAGTTCTGGTGGTGGGCACCGGCTACTACGGAAGGATGCAGGTCACTAAGGAGGCCGAGGAATGTCTGAGGAACGCTGGGATAGCCCTTGAGGCTATGGAGACCCAGAGGGCTTGTGAGAGGTTCAATAGATTGGCCGAGGAGGGGAGGAAGGTGGCCGCTGCCCTCCACCTGACGTGTTAGGGGCAGATCACATGGTCCCCGGTAGAGATTACAACCTTCGTACGAATCCGATTATCTTCCAGGTCCTTCCCTCCTTCGCCAACATCCAAAGGTCTCGATGTTCGGCGGAAAGCTCCTTACCCGTGAGCTTATGGGCGGTGGAGGTCTCCTCTTCGGTTACCGCCAATGCTAATCCGTTCAGGGCCTTGACCGAAACGACCTTCCGGGAGATGGTATAGTTCGTCCTCGAAAGCCTCTTCTTGCAGAATGCCCGGAAGGGACCTAAGGCGGAGAACGATATCCTCCACTTCTCCGTGCTATCCCTGTTGTAGCCTTCGTATCCCACGAAATCCGGCCCGTAAAGGCCTACCACCCTACCCGGGTCGCCCTCCTGCCAGGCCCTCGCCTCCCCGAGCAGGACGTCCCGCACCCCGTCGGAATCCCGGAAACCTTCCCTATCCCACCCCGGCAGCTCCCTGAGGAACCCAGCGATCTTCCAGCTTCCTCCTTCCTTCTCCAACATCCATAGGCTCTTATATGAAAAAGTTATGCGCCTTCTTGAGGCCCTTTCCACGGCCCCTCCTCCCTCCTCGGCCACCACGAGGGCCCTATTCTTGTATATGTCGAAGTATATAGGGTTTCGGAAGAGAGCGGAGTGGTACCTGGAGACCATCTCCCGACAGAAGGTTTCGAACTCCCTGAGGTCCTGAAACCCCGGCTCCCAGGTGGCGGGGTCCTTCCCAGCATCCCCTTTGTACCCCCTGAAGTGAGGAGCGTACTGGAGCAAGATCAACTTGGCGTTCCCCATGTTCCAACCCGCAAGTTCATCTCCTAACACCTTCCTTATCGCTATAGTTTCCACGGTCTCGCCGGCCCATCCTGCGCCCAACCAGGCCGATATCATCCAGAACAATATGCTCATCCCCTCCTCCTGTATATCTTCTCTATGGCCCAGTTCGCGTAATATGCGACCGTGGTGTCCGGATCATCCACAAGCTTCCTGAGGACCGAAAGGGCTTCGGGGGAACCTATCTTCCCCAGAGCTACGGCCGCGTTTATCCTGACCGAGGCTATGGAGTCCCCGAGGGCCTCGATCAGGTCCGGAACCGCCCTCTTCACCCTATTCTGCCCCAATACCCTGGCCGAACCACATCTCACGAGGAAGTTGGGGTCCTTCAGGCTCCTCTTCAGCTCCGGGACCACGGCATCCCCGGCGTCCACCAACGCCCTTATAGCATGCATCCTCACCACCTCGTCCCTGCTCCCGAGGGCGGCGAAGAGGAACCTTATCCCCCTCTCGTCGCCCATCTTGCTCAGAGCTGTGGCCGCTGCCATCCTTACCGAGCGGTCGTGGTCACCGAGCCTTTCCGTCAAAGGGTCGGCGGCCCTTCCGTCCCCTATCTTCCCCAAAGCCTCGGCTGCCCTTCTCCTGAGGTTCCTATCCGAACTCTTAAGGGCCCCTATGAGGTCTCCCGTTAGAACCTCCAGGACTTCCCGGGCCTTCTTCCTCACCTCCTCGGACCATTCGTCCTTGAAAGCGGAAAGCAGGGGCCCTACCGCATGGTAGTTCGCTTCCCTCAGCCCCTCCCTCGCCCTCCGGACCACCCCCTCGTCCCCGGAGCCGAGCGAGGCCAGGAGCACGCTGTCCCCGCGGGCATCGTCCATCTTACAGAGGGCTATGGCCACCTCGAGGCGCATGTACGGGTTAGGGTCGCCTAGGTGGCCCGCCAAGGGGTCAGCATGGGCTCCTATTTCCCCCAAGGCCCAGGCCGCCTTGATCCTGAGGTCGTCGGGGTAATCGGCCCTTAGGAACTCCTTCAGCCCGTCCGCAGCGGCCTTGTACTTCATCCTCCCCAGGACCTCAGCTGCCCCGTACCATATGTCGTACCTTTCCTCAGGGTACTCCCTGAACGCCTCATCCCTGAACCAGGCCTCACCCAGGGCGGCCGTGAGGGTCCGTGCCGCAGTCCTCTCTAAGGAGATAAGCTCCTTGACGGCCTCCCCCCAGATTTCGGAACCGGGCTCGGCCCATGCGAGCTTGTCCATCGCTTCGTCTATCCTCCTCCCCGCCCCTGCACATCCGAGCAGGAGCATCCCGGTTATGAACATCCCCACCTTTCTCATCTTCCCTCCTATATCCAGAAGACCACGTTATCCGTCATTCCCGTGGCAAGGTCTACGAGAAGCCAGATCCCGGCACAGACGAACTGTCCCAATATCATCCCCAAGAAGAACGGCCTCGTCCTTCGGTACAGCCTGGGGCCCCCGTACTTAAGCACCACCGACTTTATGAGCCATGCCAGGAATATACTGAACCAGACCTGGTCCATGAGCCAGACGGCCCCTATCGGGAACCCTAAGGGATGCAAGGGCCACCAGAGCAGCCTCTGCCTCGCTATCATAAGCAACACCATTATCACGGCCCCTATCCCGGTGTACGTCCATCCGTCCCATCTTACACCTTCCGGAGAGTTAAGCTTCTGTGCCACGTAGTCCCATGGAGCCCTCGGCCCTCCTACGAAGAACCACGAGTTCAGGTTTATTCCGCCGTACGTGTAGGCCATCTTCATTATCATCCAGATCGAGCTTACCGCGGCGACGGAGATGGCCAAGACTACGGCCCAGAAGAGGGGTCTCTTTCGCCTCAGGTTCTCCTCGGCCAGTTTAAGTCCGTTGGCCACCGAAGCCATGACGAAGGTCCTTATATCGGCTGACCAGACATACGTGAACCCTAAGGCCACGAGGCCTTGGGAGCTCAATGAAGTAGTGCCGAAACCTGAGACCAGGGCCGAGGAGCCTATGGTGGAAGCGACTCCCTCGGCGATCCCTCCTTCTACGACGATCCTCGTGAGCCCCACGAAGAAGACGAATGCGAAGAACAGGAAGACCAAGGTAGCCCAGAGGGCGAGTCCCGAGGCCACGAGCCACCAGACCATAACGGTGAACCCCAAGATCAGCCCGAATACCGCCATCCTGTAGGACATCATCTCGCCCGAGTCGTCCACGTCCGGGTCCCCCCTGAACGCCTTCCTGAACACGTCCTTAAGGTGTCCCCTGGCCACCCAGAGCCCGAAGAGCACGAGCACAGCCATGGCCCCCTTACCCATATGGGCCTGGATAGGATTGTTCGCCGCCCCGTATATGCCTATCTTCTCCGTGCTCGCTACCCCCAACATGTTCATGATCCCCCTCTGGGAGAGGGCGAGGAGGTTGAAGAACCAGAGGCTGAAGGCCACGTCCAAATTTATCAAGTAGGAAAATCCTATCATGGGGAAGCTCCAACGGAACATCAGGTTCACGGTCCTTCTGAAGAGGGGAGTACCCCCCACGAGGTTTATGGAGGGAAGGAAGTAGTAGTAGTGGTGGAGGGCGTTCATGGAGCCTATTATCATGGGAAGTGCGAACCCGACCCACGTGGCTGGGTTGCGGAGGAAGGAATTTAAGGCCCTCCCCCCCTCCTGACGGACCATCTCCTGCGGAAGCTGGACCAACGGGTAAACCAACCTCTCCCTCTCTATCCACTGCTTGCGCAGTATGACCATTATGCTGACCATGGTCAGGTAGACCGCAGCCAGAAGGATCCCCCAGTACAT
>DTYS01000280.1 GCA_012961755.1 Candidatus Latescibacterota bacterium | reverse complement strand
CGAACCCACCGGGTAGGGCCCACTTTATGTCGTGGAACGTTACCCCGACCACGAAGCCCGTGTTCAGCACAAGTTCAAGTTCACCATCTCCGTCCACATCACCTACGAGGATCTGGCTCGCCTGGAACTTCCCCTCGCTCTCCCACTCCCCGAATAAGCTTTCCCCATCGTATACATATAGTCTCTCATCAGCACAGAACACCAACTCCTTCTGGGGGTCCGAATCTAAGTTCGCCACGGCCATGGCCGTTATGTTCCCGAAGGTCCCCTCCTGGTTCTGCCAGGAGGTGGAGTAGGTCTCCCCGTCAAAGATATATATCCTCCCGCCGGATGTAAAGACGACAAGTTCCAAAGTTCCGTCGTCGTCTATGTCCTCCACGAGCACCCCCCCCACCGGGGAGCCCAAGGACGACGACCTCCAGACCTCACGGTAGCCCTCCCTCCCCCTCTCCAGGACATGTAGGTATCCCCTAGCGTCCCCGTATGCCACCTTCTGGGTGTCAGGGAAGACGGCCAGAGTGGGGAAACGGAGCGAAAGGGGTGGAAGCTCTGCCGAGGCGAACAGAACCCAAAGGAGCAGATATTTCATCCTTCCCCCTCTTCTGCTGCCCTCTGCGCGGCCCTGTAGACCTCCCGCAGGGGGACCTTCCTCTCCCTTGCTATCCTCGCGCAGTCCTCGTATTCCGGTGAAGCCCAGTCTCTTGTCAGCTTCACCCTCACGGGGCCCCATGGGGTACGCACGGTCCCCTCGCTCCTTTGGAGCTTCAGACGGTCAACGTAGGAGATCCTGAGCCCTAAGGTCGTGGTCTCACGGAAGAGGACCTCGGCTATGCGGGAGATGCCCTCCGGAGGGACGAGTACGCTGACCAGGACTCCGGGCCTCCCCTTCTTCATAGCCACGGACGTCAGGTAAACGTCCAGGGCCCCCTCCTCGAAGAGCCTCTCCATAAGGTACCCGTATAGCTCCGGGTTCATATCGTCTATGTTGGTTTCGAGGACGGCGGTCCTGTCGTGCCGGTAGCTCCCCTCCCTTTCACCTATCTGGACCCTGAGGAGGTTGGGAAGCTCGGGAATGTCCCTGTCCCCCACGCCGTAACCTACGCTTTCGACCTTAAGGATCAACGGGCCCACGAAGCCCTCGGCTAGGGTAGTGAGGATAGCGGCACCTGTGGGGGTGAGGAGCTCGTAAGGGACGCGGGTGCGCTCCACGGGGAAGCCCTTGGTGAGCTCCAAGGTGGCGGGCGAGGGGATCGGGATCGTACCGTGTGCGGATCGGGTATATCCCGTCCCGAGCCTGAGGGGGGAGACCCACACTTCCTCCACCCCCAAGATCTCCAGCCCCACCACCGCTCCCACGATGTCCACTATGGCGTCCAGGGCCCCCACCTCGTGGAAGTGGACATGTTCTGGGGATGTACCGTGCACCCTGGCCTCGGCCTCCGCCAGCCGAGAAAATATCTTGGACGCGAGGGTCTTGCTCCTTTCGGATATTCGACTTGCTTCTATGACCTTCAGTACGTCCGACAGGTGCCTGTGGGGGGGATGGGCCTCCCCGGACACCTCTACCTTGGTCCCCCACATCCCGTGCCTCGCCTCCCTCTTGGAGGATATGGAGAAGTTCCCTAAGGGGAGGGTCCCAAGTTCCTTCCTCAGCTCCTCTAGTTCCAGGCCGGCGTCCACCAAAGCCCCGAGTATCATATCCCCGCTCGCTCCCGAAAAACAGTCGAAATATGCGACCCTCATCTCTCCTCCCCGAGCCCAGGTTCCTCAGGCTGGACCCATATGGAGTCCCCGCGCTCCTCGGAAGGTTTAGCTACCCCCCTCTTGAGCAGTCGAAACTTTTCGTAGTTCCAGCGGTAGAGCTTGCCCTTGGGATCGAGCTCGACGGCCCTTCTGTAGGCAGACTCCGCATCTTCTAAGCGGCCCATATGCTCGTAGATTATGCCCAAGTTGTTGTAAAAGGCCGCCGAGCTCGAGTCCCTTAAGACGGCCCTCTCGAGGTGAACCCTCGCCTCGTCCCACAGCCCCTTCTCTATGCACCACAGCGCGAAGCGGTTCACATCCTTGACGAAGTTCGGAGGTTCACTGTAGGTGCCCGCACCGGCGCATCCTAGAATGAGGACGAAGGCTAAGGTCAAGAGGCTATTTCGTTTCAAGTTCGTACACCCCATCCCATCCCTCCGGAGGTGGATCCGTTAAGAACCTCTCGCAGCGTCCCAGGAAGGTGAGGGAGGGACCGTCGTCGGGGCGCAGCTTCAGGGCCTCCTTGAAGCGCTCCATAGCCTCCTCCCATCTGCGCTCCCTGTAAAGCCTCAGACCTTCGTAGAAGAGTTCCAGGACCGGGATGAGGTCCTCCGGAACCCCGTCCTCCCTACGCCCTAAGAGCTCGTAAGCTTTGACCGGCTCACGTTTGCCCTTGACCCTTATCAGGTCGAGCTCCCTGGCCACTACGTGTTCCTTGGCCGCAAGGTACGTGGCTTCGCTTATGAGTATCCACGTCCTGTACTCCTTGTTCGCCCCTTCCAAGCGGGAGGCAGCGTTGACGCTGTCGCCTATGACCGTGTAGTCGAATATCTCCTTAGAGCCCATGTTGCCCAGGACCATCCTCCCAGTTCCTATCCCTATCCTCATGTAAAGCTCAGGCTTACCCTCCTCAACCCAGCGATCCCTGAGCCCGGCGAGCTTATCCTGCATATCTAGGGCAGCGAAGCAGGCCCTTACCGCGTGGTCCGGAAGTGGAAGGGGTGCCCCGAACTCCGCCATTATCGCATCCCCTTCGTACTTATCTATTATCCCACCGTAGGCCAATATCACCTCGGTCATAGGGGTCAAGTATTCGTCCAGGAGGGCCCTCACCTCGGACGGGGACATGAGCTCGGATATGGACGTAAATCCCTTTATGTCCGAGAAGAGGACCGAGAGCTCCCTCTCCTCACCTCCGAGCTTCAGGAGCTGGGGGTTCCTGAGGAGCTCGTCCACCACCTTCTTGGGAACGTAGTGGGAGAACGCACCCCTTATCATCCTCTTCTCCTTCTGCTCCTTCAGGAACCTGTACACTACGACGCCCACATATGTGAACCCCAGCCCTATCACGGGAGCTACGATGTCCACCCAGATCCTGAACCTCACGAAGAGCTCCAGGGCGAGCCAGAAATGGAAGAGGGATGCCCCGACCACGGCCCCTAGGCCTGCGATGGGTTTCATGTGAGCCACCAGGGCAGCCATCCCGGTGCAGGCGACGAACAGGAGGAGGAACAGGGTCCATCTGCCCACCCTGACGATGAAGTTTCCCCTGAGGAGGGTACGTATTATGTTCGCATGGACCTCCACCCCGGGCATGAGGGATTTCCTTCCCAAAAGGAGGTCGGTGCCGAGGTAAAAGGGGGTGGGATAGGAGTCGTGAGCTTCTTCGTAGGTGGCTCCCACGAGGACTATCTTGTCCCGGAATACACCCTTCTCCTCGAGGAGCTTCATCCCCCATGGGGTCTCGCCGTCCAGGACCTGGGAATATGAATAGCTGTACCTAAGGAAACGGCCTATCCCGGACGGCCCCGAAAAGTTTATGAGCATCGTCCCCCTACGATCGATGGGAACTTCGATGGGGCCTATAAAGATGTGATGATCCTCGAGGCGAGGGGGAGGGAGGTCCAGGAACAACCTCACAGCTTCGACGGCCAGGAAGGGGTTCCCCTCCTGGTCCAGGAGGTACGCCCTCCTTATGAACCCGTCGGTGTCGTAGGGCATATCTACGTTCGCAAGGGAGCGGGCGGACCTCCTCAGGAGCGGAGCCGGAAGGGCCCATCGGTTCCTGCGGTACCCCATCTTGCGGGCCAATATCACGTTTCCCGCTTCGCTCAAGGCTTCCGCGAACTCGGAGTCCTCGGGGGTCTGGACGAAGAACTCTATGTCGAAGGCTATCACCTTGGCCCCCGCTTTCTTAAGGTTCCGCACGAGCTCGGCATGGAAGGAACGGGGGAAGGGCCAGTTGAGCCCGAGCTCCTGTTGGCTCTGGTCGTCCACTGCCACTATGACCACGTTAGTGTCCGGAAGTTCCTCGCCCCTCCAACGGAACCTGAAGTCGTAGCTCGCAAGTTCGGGCTTGTCGAAGGCGCCCAGGAAACTGAGCAGGGCCGTAAATCCAACAGCCCCGGATGAGGTCAGGATTAAAGGGGCCAGAGCCTTATGGACACGCATGTCGGCAGGACCACCTTCCGTCATCATATGGGACAGTTAAAAGGTCGGGCAGCCCGTAACCTCCCTCCGAAGCGAAGCGCTCGGCCAGGCGGTAGGCGATGTACGTCCAGGCCCTCGGAGGGAGCTCGTCCTCGAAGATATTGCCATCCAAAAACTTTTCCCATAACATGGCCTCGTTCTCCACGCACCAGTTCCAGCGGGCCCTCGGAAGGCGAAGGAGCTTATAAGGAGGGAGCTCGGGGAACACGTAGCTCGAGAAGAGGGTCGCCAGGCCTTCGGATATCAACTTCTCGTTCGTATCCCCATCCCTTGGAAAGCCTAACCTTATGCGCCTGAACCAATGTGCGTACTCGTGGGCCATGAGGAGCCCGAGGAGCCCGAAGTCCCTGAACCTCTCAAGTCCGAAGCCCACCTTAGGTTCCCCTTCAACCTCTACCACGAAGGCGTCCGGGGAGAAGAAGCCCACCATAAGGTAGACCTCGGGCTCCTCCGGAGGGGGGACGAGCCGAAGGCACACCTCGAGGACCTTGGTAACCGTAACCTCGGGAGGCTCGACCTCGACCGAAGCCTCAAGAGGCCCGTAGTCCCCCCTTTTTATCCCTTCTACCCTGGTCCTGAGAGCTCCTTCGTCTATGCCGAAGGCCCTCCAACAGGCGCTCAGGAAACACCGGTGGAGGTTCAGGTAATACCTCCGGTAGGCCTCCCAGGGGAGCTCGCCCTCGGAGAGGGCGTACAGGAAGCGCAGGAAATCCCGATATATGGGGAACACGGCCATCGAAGCAAAAATACTACCGGATGGCCGGTAAGTCAAGACCGAAGTAAAAAGCTTGACAGATGCGATATCTTGTGGTACCTTCCAGACAAGTTCGGAAGGAAAGGACCCTTCACCCGAGGAGGTAAAATGGAAGCTTTAGAGAAAGCCCTGGACGTCCTGAGGAACGAGGCCGAGGCCGAAGGGAGCATTATCGTGGGAAGGGATGGGCTTACCCTCAGCCAGGTCGGCGCCGTAGACGGGGACGTAGAATCCATAGGGGCCTTGGCGTCCAACAGCCTCCGCTCCCCCCAAAGCCTCGGGGAACAGCTGGGGAACGGGGGACTCGTACAGGTACTTATGCAGTTCGAAAGGGGGGTCGTCGTGGTGGAGCCCCTGACCGAGGATTACGTTCTGGTGATGGTGGCCGGCGAGGACGCCAACATAGGGATGATGAGGTATGCTTTGAGGAAGCATAAGGTGGATTTAATAGAAGCACTTACCTAAAAGGAGTAAGTATGTCATTGGCGGACTTCGTGCAGGAGAGCAGGACGCTTAAGGCTGTGGTGGCCCGGGCGGACGGGACCGTGTTGGACGCCGTCGGGGTCAGGCCCGGGGACAGGGAGGTCCTGCCCAAGGCCGCTTCCATAGCCCTCCGCTTGGGGAAGGTGCTGGAGCAGTACGAGGGGGTTGGCAGTTTCTCTACGGTATGGATACAGTTCGATGAAGGGTTGTTCCTGATCCAGGGGTTGAGCGATAGGGTGTTCCTGATAGCCTTAGCTGGACCGAAGGTATCCGTCGGGATGGTGCGTCACCACATGAATCGAGCCCTGCCGGACCTGGTCCGCGAATACGGGGAGAGACAGGATGAGGTTGCGCCTTTGGAGGGCAAGGGAGCCTCGGGAGGATGAGCTTCCTTCAGGACAGGATGCTCGTCCTCTGCCTGAGGAAGCTCAATGGATGAAGGTGTCGGAGGTGCTGGAGGAACTAAGGAAGGAGGTGGTACGGTTGGAGGATATGGTAAACAAGCTCAGGACGAAGGAGGTGCGATGCCATCGGAGAAGATAGTGCTTCTCGGGGGTGGGAGCCTCTTCTTCCGTACCGTGCTTACAGAACTTGCCGTCACCGACGAGCTTTCGGGAAGCGAGGTCGTCCTATACGATGTTCCGAGGTCCTCGGACAGGCTTTCGGTTATGGAGAGGTTCGGAAAGCGCGTGTGCACGGGCCTCAAGGTCAGGGCCACCACCGAGCTCGCGGACGCCCTGGACGGTGCAGGGTTCGCCGTCTCCTCCATAGGGGTCTCCGGTCCGGACAGGAGATGGCACGAGCTCGATGTAAGGATACCCATGAAGTACGGCATAATCCAGACCACCGGGGACACCGTAGGTCCCGGTGGCATGATGGCCGGGTTCCGTACCATACCGATATTCTTGGAGATAGCGCACGAGATGGAGAAAAGATGTCCCGATGTGGTCTTCCTCAACCACAGTAATCCTATGGCGGTACTATGCAGGACCCTGACCAAGTACACGGGCATCCAGAACGTCGTCGGCCTCTGCCACGGCGTGCAGGGGACCCAAAGGTACCTCTCCGAGAAGCTCGGGGTCCCTTACGAAGAGCTGGATATGGTGGCGGTAGGAGTCAACCATATGCTTTGGGTAGTGAGGCTCACGCACAGGGGCAGGGACCTTTACCCCCTCCTCAGGGAGAGGCTCGAGGATGAGGAACCCCCTGGCCACCGTTTCGCGAAGCACCTCTTCCGAGTCTTCGGGTACTACCCGGTGAACAACGACCGACACATAATAGAGTTCTTCCCATATCTGAGGGCGGCCCGCACCCCCGAGGAGCTTCCGTACGAGCTCAGGCCCAAGGCCGAGGCCATAGAGGAATGGAGGAGGAGAGGGGCTGGAAGGGAGGAGTGGGAGGAGCTCCGGAGGATGGCCGACGGGGATGAGCCCATAACCCTGCCGGAGGAGCTCTCGCCGGAGGCTGTGGGTAAGCTCATAGCCGACATATCCCTCGGACGAAGGGAGGTTTACATCGTCAACGTACCTAACCGCGGGTGCGTGCCCAACCTGCCGGATCATGCGATAGTGGAGGTGCAGGGCGTGACGGACGACAGGGGGATAAGGGGGATCTATGCCGGGGAGGTGCCCCGGGTGGTCCTGGGATGGATGTACGCGAGGACGGTGTGGACAGAACTTGTGGTGGACGCAGGAGTGAAGGGGGACAAGAGCTTAGCCCTACAGGCGTTGGCCCAGGACCCTCAGATAATCTCCCTCTACGAGGCAGAATCCCTCCTCGACGAGCTTCTGAAGGCGCACATGGATCAGCTTCCCCAGTTCTTCCCTAAGTGATATGCCGAGGATCCCGGAAGATGTGATAGCCCAGGTCAGGGCGCGGGTGGACATCGTCGAGGTAGTCTCCGAATACGTGCCCCTTAAGCGTCGAGGGCGAAGTTACTTTGGGCTCTGCCCGTTCCACTCCGAGCGCACCCCGTCCTTCAGCGTGAACCCGGAACTTGGCATATTCCACTGCTTCGGGTGCGGCGTGGGTGGGGACGTCTTCGGGTTCTTGATGAAGATGGAAGGCTTGTCCTTCCACGAGGCAGTGAAGAGGCTGGCCGAGAAGTACGGCGTGCCCCTCCCGAAGTCCACCGGAGACCAAGGAAACGAGGCCCTTTACCGCGCCAACGCCTTCGCCCAGGAGTTCTACAAGAAACTCTTATGGGAGGACCCTGCGGGAGGTAAGGCAAGGAGGTATTTGGAGGAGAGGGGGATAGGTCGGGGAGTGGCCGAGAGGTTCATGTTGGGGTACGCCCCCTCCGGATGGGAAGGGCTCATAAGGGCCGCCTCCCACGAAGGGATAGGGCCAGAGGTCCTCGAGAAAGCTGGGCTTGCCCTGAGACGAAGGTCCGGAGGGTACTACGACAGGTTCAGGGACAGGCTCACCTTCCCCGTACACAATCCGGGAGGCAGGCCCGTGGCCTTCGGGGCCAGGGTCCTGGGGAAGGGGGAGCCGAAGTACATAAATTCCCCGGAGACCTCCATATATCGTAAGGGTAGGGTGCTGTACGGTATATCCCAGGCCAGGGAAGCTGTAAGGAGGGAAGGGGAGGCCATAGTCGTAGAGGGGTACATGGACCTGCTCAGGCTCTTCTCCGCGGGGATAGAGAACGCTGTGGCGGTCGCGGGCACGGCCTTCACCCCCCACCAGGCCGAGCTCCTGAGGAGGTACGCCGAAAGGGCGGTCCTGTGCTTCGACGCGGATAGGGCGGGTTCCGAGGCCACCCTGAGGGGGGGGGAAGTCCTATCCGAGGCCGGGCTCGAAGTGAGGGTCGTGGAGCTTCCCCCCGGCCACGACCCGGACAGCTTCGTGAGGGAGGAGGGGAGGGAGGAGTTCTTGAGGATGGTCGGCAACTCCAAGCCTTTGGTGGAACATATGTTGGAGAAGGTGCAGGAGGTCGAGGACATCTCGTCCGTGGAGGGGAGGCGCAGGGCGGCCAAGGCCATGGCCGAGGTCCTGTCCAAGGTGGGGGACGAGCTCAGGAGGGACCTCTGGACGAGGAGGGTGGCGGAGGCCCTCGGGTTGAGGGAGGAGGTGCTGAGGACGGTCGTGAGGAGGGAAAGGTCCGAGGAGACCAGTCCTGTGAAGGTACCTTCGAGGCGGACCGTCCCGCCGGCCCAGAAGGAACTTCTCAAGATACTCTTCTCCGTCCCGGAGCTCGCCAGGAGGGTGGTGGAGGAGGTGGAGTTGGACGCCTTCGAAGG
>DTYS01000279.1 GCA_012961755.1 Candidatus Latescibacterota bacterium | reverse complement strand
GGAAGTTGGGGGCAAGGCCGACGGACTTCACGGAGGGTCGGTGAGGGCTAGGTGGGAGGTGGTCGGGCTCTACGACGGGAGGTTCCAGTACAAGGGCTCGTACATGACGGGGCTGTGGGTGGACATGGGCCCGACAGCGGTCGTCAGGTCGGGGGGGGTGAGGGTCGTGCTCACCACCCGTAAGACCATGCCGTTCGACCTGGAGCAGCTCAGGTGCGTTGGGATAGAGCCCGATAAGTGTAAGATAATAGTGGTCAAGTCCGCCATAGCGTGGAGGGCCGCGTACGGGCCGATAGCGAGGAAGGTTATATATGTGGACACTCCGGGGCTCTGCAGGGCCGATCTTAGGACATTCCAGTACAGGAGGGTAAGGAGGCCCATATTCCCCTTGGACGATATGTAATCCAGGGGGCGAGGACTGGAAGGGATGAGGCTCGCAGTTGATCACACGTGTGGAAATCCACGAAAAGTTATCGGCTTAAGGTAGGGAAGTTCGAGAGGGTCATGGTCCTAGTGGGACTTGACAATCGGTTCTTCCTTGGGTATATTGAATAAATACTGTATCTTAATCCTCAGGACGTGAAATACCGACAAAGGAGGAGGGAAGCTATGGTCAGGATAAGGTTGGCAAGGGTGGGGAAAAAGAAGAAGCCCTTCTACAGGATCGTCGCTGCGGACTCTAGAAGTCCAAGGGACGGGAAGTTCATAGAGATACTGGGTTCCTACAGCCCTATATCCGAGCCCGAGGTCACGAGCCTCAAGCCCGAGCGTATAATCTACTGGCTTGAGCACGGAGCACAGATGACCGAGAGGGTTAGGGCCATCCTCAAGAAGGAGGGGGTGCTCAGGCAGTGGAAGGGAGAGGAAGCTCCAGTGGAACCCGAGGAGCCTCGGGAGCCTGGTTCAGCATCGGAAGGATAACCCGTCCCTTGGGGGTTGGAGGGGCCGTGAGGGTCCTTCCGGAGACCGACTCCCCGGAAAGGTTCCTCGGGCTTGAGAGGGCATTCTTGGGCAGGGACGAGAGCGAACTTAAGGAAGCCGAGATAGCCTGGGCCAAGGTTAGGGAGAGGGATGTGGTGGTCAAGTTCGTGGGGGTAGATTCCCCCGAGCAGGCCGAGGAGCTGAGGGAGCTGAGGATATGGGTTCCGAGGGAGGAGGCCCTCCCGTTGGAGGAGGACGGCTACTACATCCCGGACCTTCTAGGGATGGAGGTCGTGACCGAGGACGGGGAGCTTCTGGGAACCTTGGAGGAAGTCTGGACCCTTCCGGCTAACGACGTCTACGTCGTCAGGAGGGGAAGAAGAGAGCTTCTGCTCCCAGCCACGGGCGAGGTCGTCAGGAAGGTGGATTTAGAGGCCGGAAGGATCGTGGTGAAGCTTCTGGAGGGGTTGGAGTGGTCGTAGATATAATTACCCTCTTCCCCCGGGTATTCTTAGGAGCTTTTGAGGAAGGTATCATCCGTCGGGCAAGGCAGAAGGGTCTGGTGGAGATAATGTTGCATCCTCTCAGGGCCTTCGCAACGGACAGGTGGGGTACGGTGGACGATTATCCGTACGGCGGCGGGCCGGGGATGGTCCTGAGGCCGGAGCCCATAGCCAAAGCCTTAGAGCACATAATGAGGCTGAGAGGAAGGCTCGGTAGGGTGATATTCCTAACCCCGCAGGGCGAGAGGCTGACCCAAAGGAAGGTGAACGAGCTTTCGTTGGAGGAGCATCTTGTGTTCATATGTGGGAGGTACAAGGGGATAGATGAAAGGATAAGGATGAAGTACGTGACGGACGAGATATCCATAGGGGACTACGTCCTTAGCGGGGGGGAATTCCCCGCCATGGTGCTCGTGGACGCTGTCGTAAGGCTACTTCCCGGAGCGCTCGGGGATGCGGAATCTGCCCTCGAAGATTCCTTCCAGACGGGGCTTTTGGACGCACCTTGGTACACCCGCCCGGAGGTCTTTGAAGGTATGAAGGTCCCCGAGGTCCTCCTGAGCGGGGACCATAAGAGGATAAAGGAGTGGCGCTTGGAGGAGTCCATGC
>DTYS01000278.1 GCA_012961755.1 Candidatus Latescibacterota bacterium | reverse complement strand
CCCGGATACTGCCCCGGCCAAGGCTGAGTACAAGGGCAAGACCTACTACTTCTGCGCTCCTGGCTGCAGGGCGGCCTTCGAGAAGGAACCGGAGAAGTACGTGGGGAAGGTGAAGTCGAAAGGTTGTTGCTGTTAAGGATAAGTCTAAGGGGTACCCGAAATTCCGGGTGCCCCTTTCCGCTTCTCGGTGGCCTACCTTTCGTCCCCTTCGCTCCGGCCCCAGGGAGTACAGAGGGATACGAAGTGTTTGAGGGCGCCGCTTTTGACTACTATGGCCTCGGGCCTGAGCACGGTGGCGTACATCGTGAGGAGGGAGATCACGTCCAGAAGGGAGCGATAGCCCGAAAATCCTGATACGTCTATGTATATCTTGGTGAACTGCTTACCGAGGTCCAAGGCCGCCCTCACGTCGAACGCGTCCATGAGCTCGAACCTAAGCCCCGGATGAAGCTTCCTCGCCCTTTCTATGCATTCGGGGCTTATGTCCGTTCCTATAACCTCCCTGCAGCGTTCTGCCAGGAGGGCGGTCGTGGTGCCCCACTCACAGCCTACCTCCAGGACCACATCGTCCTGGTTCACCCAGACGGGTATCGTGGCCCTGTACTCCTTTACGTTCCTCGTAGCTACGAACTTCGTCCTCAACCTGAACTGCCTTTCGCTCGCCATGTCTACCTCCGGTCCGATGTCCATTAGCATAAAGATATCGTAAGCTTCCCTCCTTTTCAAGCGGGCTTGCGTTCGGGAGCTTTAAAGGTTAAATTCTATCCCCTGGGCATTTAAATTCGGGGAGGGAGGATGGAAGGAAGGCCGAACGTGCTGGTGGTCTTTACGGACCAACAGAGGTGGGATACTGCGGGTTGTTACGGCAACCCTATGGACCTGACTCCCAACCTGGACAGGATGGCCAAGCGGGGGGTGACCTTCCAGCATGCCTTCACATGCCAACCTGTGTGTGGCCCCGCTCGGGCGTCGCTCCAGACCGGAAAGTATGCCGCTTCAAGGAAGCCGGCTACCGCGTAGGATACATAGGCAAGTGGCACTTAGCTGCTACCGGTGAGAAACCTGTCCCCCCGAAGCTTAGGGGAGGATATGACTTTTGGGAAGCTGCGGACGTCCTGGAGTTCACGTCCCATCCGTACGATACCGTGCTCTACGATGAGAGGGCGATAGATTTCATAAGGGACGGCGGGGAACCTTTCTTCCTATTCCTCTCCTACCTCGAACCTCACCAGCAGAACGATTGGAACAGGTTCGTGGCTCCGGAGGGGTACGCGGAAAGGTACGCCAATCCTTACGTTCCGCCGGACCTTAAGGCGTTCCCCGGCGATTGGTTCCAGCACCTTCCTGACTACTACGGGATGGTCGCCCGGATAGACGAGTGCTTGGGGAAGCTTCTGACCACCTTAGAGGAGCTGGGCATCTCCGAAAGGACGATAGTGGTCTTCACGAGCGACCATGGATGTCACTTCAGGACCCGGAACACGGAGTACAAGCGAAGCTGTCACGAGTCCTCCATAAGGGTCCCCTTAGTTATACTGGGTCCAGGCTTCGAGGGACCGAGGCTCGTCGGGGAACTCGTAAGCCTCGTGGACGTCGCTCCCACCCTTCTGGAGGCCGCGGGGATACCCGTCCCTCCGGAGGTGCAAGGAAGGAGCCTCATTCCGCTCGTGCGCGGGGAGGCGGACGGTTGGCGGAGCGAGGTCTTCGTCCAGATAAGCGAGTACCTAGTAGGGAGGGCCGCGCGCACCCCCAGGTGGAAGTACTGCGTCTTCGCCCCGGAGGGGGAGGGTGGCAGGGACCCTTCGAGCCGGAGGTACGTGGAGAGGCACCTCTACGACCTGGCTTCCGATCCCTACGAGCTGGTGAACCTCGTCGGTCGGAGGGAGTACAGGAAGGTGGCGAAGGAGCTGAGGGAGAGGTTGAAACGTCTGATGGTGGAGGCCGGGGAGGAGGAGCCGGAGATAGTGGAGGCGAAGTACTACCCTTAAGGTAAAGGTTATGTCCGTAAGGGCCGTAGGACTCTTCTCGGGAGGTCTGGACAGCCAGCTCGCTGCGAGGGTGCTCCAAGTGCAAGGGGTGGAAGTGGTGCTCCTCCACTGCATCACGGACCCGCTGCGTTGCTCGGGGGAAGTTGCCAAACGAGCGGCCGAGCGGCTTGGGTTGCCCCTTAGGACCTTGGACATATCCCAGGAGTTCTTCGAAACCGTGCGCTCGCCACGGTTCGGCCGCGGAAGGGGCATGAACCCCTGCCTGGACTGCAGGATACT
>DTYS01000277.1 GCA_012961755.1 Candidatus Latescibacterota bacterium | reverse complement strand
GCAGTTATCCAAAGTATCGTCTTCGTCCTCTTCCTCAGACCGCTCAGCATAATCTTCCTCCCTTACTCTTGACCCGAAGTTCGGGACTGTATACCTTTAGAACGTGCGCTACACGTCCCCGCTTACGGTGGCAGGGCTCGCGTGCCTGCTCTACATCGGTACGCTCGGAGGGGAGTTCGTCTGGGACGACATCCCCCTGATAGCCCAAAACGAGGCCCTCAGAAGCTTGAAGAACGTCCCCAAAGCCCTGACTTCGGACTTCTCCGGCTTGGCCGATCCGTCCAAGAGGAGCGGGTACTACCGTCCGGTGACCTTGCTCACATACTTCTTGGACCATCACCTCTGGAGGGGAAGGCCCTTTGGATTTCACCTCTCCAACGCCCTCCTCCACGCCATCTGCTCGCTTTTTGTCTACCTTCTTTCTTTGGATCTGTTGAACTCCAAAAGGGCTGCCCTCGCCGCCGGGCTCCTCTTCGCGTCCCATCCGGTCCACACCGAAGCCGTGGCCTGGATATCCGGGAGGACGGATATCCTGGCGACCCTCTTCCTCCTCGCCTCCCTTCTGACGTTGAGGCGCTCCTATCCTACGAGCCTGATCCTTTCCCTTCTATGCATGGGGTCCAAGGAGTCGGGCATCTCGGTGACGTTCCTGGCCCCCCTTTACGGAACCTTGCTTTCGAGAAGGATCTCTTTGAAATATTTAGGATACGTCGTGCTCGGCGCCGGGTTCTGGGCGCTCAGATGTTCGATCGTAGGAGGGGTGCGCCTCCCACCTGACGTCTACGTCCCTCCCCTAATACTTAGGATAGCCGATGTTCCGGTCGTCTGGGGAAGGTACATATATAAGCTCATATGGCCCTTTAGACTCAGTGCCGAATGGGATATCCCTCTTCCGAGTTCCATCGGACCTCATCATATTTTGGGCTGGCTCATGTCCGGTGCCCTGGGCTACCTGCTTCTGAAGAGGTGGAGGGACGACCCTAGCACGACCCTCGGGTTCGGTCTACTCCTTTTGGGACTCCTTCCGGTCTCCGGGGTGATCCCCCTCTACGACAGGGTGGCCGAAAGGTTCCTCTACCTGCCCTCGGTGGGCTTCGTCATACTCTTGGCCCGGGCAACCTCCGGATTGCGCCGTGTGAGCATAGCCTGGGCTGCGATCTGCCTCGTCCTGCTCCCTTACTCCTGGACCACCTTGCGGAGGAACCAGATCTGGAGGGACCAGGAGACCCTCTTCCGCTCCACCGTCAGGGACGCCCCGAACTCCGCCAGAGCCCACTACAACCTCGGCACCTACCTCCTGGGAAGGGGGAACTACGACGAAGCTATAAAGTTCCTGAGGAAAGCCCTCGCCCTCAGGCCTGGCTTCAAGGAGGCCCAGTACAACATAGCCTGCGCCTACGCGCTCAAGGGGGACCGGGAGAAGGCCATCTCCGCCCTCGCAAGGGCCGTCCGTATGGGCGTCGAGGACCCAAAATTCGTCGCGGAGGACCCTGACCTCAAGCCCCTCCATAAGGACCCACGTTTCTGGGAGATCCTGAAACGTATGGGCCTTACTGCACCTGGACCCATACCCTCCGTACCCCCGCGTTCCCCATAAGGTCCGAGGCCCTGAGTACTACCGAATGTCTACCCGGTTCTAAGGATATCTTTATGGAAAACCTCTCCTCCT
>DTYS01000276.1 GCA_012961755.1 Candidatus Latescibacterota bacterium | reverse complement strand
GGAACAGATATCCGTAGACGTGAGGGGGATAGCTGCCACCAACAGGGACCTACGTCAGGAGGTCCTGGAAGGGAACTTCAGAAGGGACCTATACTACAGGCTCAAGGTCGTGGAAATCCTCATCCCGCCCCTCCGCTCCCATCCCGAGGACATACCTCTCTTGGTACGGGCATTCGTCCGGAAGTACATCGAGGAGCATAACCTGCCCTTCGGAGGGATATCCGAGGACGCTATGGAGGTCCTCATGCGCTACCCATGGCCGGGGAACGTCCGGGAGCTTAAGAACGTCGTGGAGAGGATGATAGTGCTATCCAAGGGGAAGAGGATAACCGCATCGGACGTCCCACAGTACTTGGACGAACACTTCCAGCCCTCCAGGAACCTACCCGTGGTCACCGGTAAGACGCCCGACCAGGCCGAGAGGGAACTTATCTACAGGGTTTTGCTCGAGGTCAGACAGGAGCTCTCCGAGATAAAGGACCTCCTCCTTAAGGAGAGGAGACCGGAACCCTTGCCTTACCTCCCCAAGGAGGTGGAAGTAATAGAGGAACATGTGGAGGAGCCCGAAGAGATCAAGACTATGGAGGAGATGGAGAAGGAGATGATACAGAAGGCCCTGCGCCGCACCGGAGGTAACCGCCGCAAGGCTGCAAAGCTCTTGGGGATAGGTGAGAGGACTTTGTATCGCAAGCTCCACAAGTACGGGCTGTCGTGATGGGCACTAAGTGCGGATATGTAGCGATAATAGGAAGGCCGAACGTGGGCAAGTCTACCCTTATGAACTCCCTCATAGGGGAGAAGCTCTCCATAGTCACCCCGAAGCCTCAGACCACGAGGGCCAGGGTCTTAGGGATACTCACTGAGGACGACGCCCAGATGGTCTTCCTGGACACCCCCGGATTCCTAAGGCCCAGGGGCCTCCTTCAGGAGGCTATGGTGAGGGAGGTGAGGGAGGGGCTATCGGAGGCGGATGTGGTCCTGGCCATAACCGATGCGACCGACCTGGAGAGAACTTTCGACGAGGAACTTCGGGAGCTCCTGAAGTCATCGGACCGTCCGGCCGTGGTAGTCCTCAATAAGATGGATTTGGTAGGACAGAAGGAGATATTTGAGGGGCTCAAGTGGCTCTACGAGAGGTTTCCGACGGAGGTCGTGCCGATATCGGCCCTCAAAGGCCACAACTTGGACGAGCTGAAGAAGGTTTTAAAGGGCTTCCTCCCAGAAGGCCCCTTCCTCTACCCACCTGAGGTCCTGGCTGACCAGCCCGAACGCTTCTTCGTGGCGGAGCTTATCCGCGAGGAGCTCTTCCTGAACCTCGGCCAGGAGCTGCCGTACGCTACCGCCGTCAAGGTTGAGGAGTTCAGGGAGAGGGACCCCTCGGAGGGCAAGACCTACATAAGGGCCACGATATACGTCGAGAAGCCCTCCCAGAGGGGGATAGTTATAGGTGAAGGTGGAGCGATGCTCAGGAAGATAGGCCGGTGGGCGAGGAAGAAGATAGAAGCGTTCCTCGGCCGGCCCGTCTACCTTGAACTTTGGGTGAAGGTGAGGCCCAAATGGTCCAGGAAGGAAGCCGCGCTCAGGGAACTTGGGTACCTAAGATGAATCAACGACTCTCCTATCCCCTGCTCACCTCGAATCCCTTTCCCTTCAATATCTCCAAGGCCCTTTCCAGGTCTTCGAGTGATC
Source organism: Candidatus Latescibacterota bacterium (assembly GCA_012961755.1). Lineage (GTDB taxonomy): Bacteria > Latescibacterota > 4484-107 > B68-G9 > B68-G9 > B68-G9. The sequence continues at coordinate 12,860 of DTYS01000276.1, read as the reverse complement.
CAAAGGCGAGCCTCAACGTCCCTCCCTCGTCCTCCCTGACCTTCAGCACCTCTATGTCCTTTATGTTTATCCCTGCCTCAGCTAAAGGCGACGCTATCCCAGCTATGACCCCGGGCCTGTCCTCGGCCACGACCCTGAGCTCGTAGAGTGGCCTCAAGAAGCCTTTGGCATCCTTTGGGATGGTTCCACGAGTCTCGGCTGCGAACCTGAAGGCCTCCCCGAGCCCAGGGTCCTCGAGCATCCCCTTGAGCCTTATAAGTTCATCTATTAGAAGGTCTATCGCCTCGGAGATCTTGGAGGAGTTCGTGCGGCATATATCCTCCCAGACCTCGAAGGGGCTCGAGGCTATCCTCGTCATGTCCCTGAAGCCACCCGCGGCCATCCTGAGGTATAGGGGTTCCTCCTCCGCCATCCTCCCCACGAGGCCGACCAAAGCGACCGCCACCATCTGCGGGAGGTGGCTCACGAGGGCCACTATCCTGTCGTGGGTCGAGGCGTTCAGGAGTACCACCCTCGCTCCGAGCTTCTCCACGAGCTCCTCCATACTCTCCAGAGCCCATCCTGGGGTGCCCTTCGCTGGCACGAGGGCGTAGACAGCGTTCTGGAACAGGAAGGGATCTGCTGCCCCTACCCCCCTTCCTTCCGCCCCCGCCATCGGATGCCCGCCCACAAAGGCCACACCACCTCTGAGGTTCTCCTCCGCGCGGGCCAGTATCTTCTCCTTAATGCTGCCCACATCGGTCACCACAGCACCCTCTTTGGCCATGCCTAAGACCTCGGGAAGGAGCTCCAATATACGGTGCACCGGGGTGCAGAGGAAGACCACGTCCGCCTCCCCGAGGACATCTCCCATCTTCCCGTAGGACACCCCTTCGTCTATCGCCCCGAGGCGGACGGCCTTCCTCAAGGTCTCGGGCCTGCTTACCCCGAGTATCTTCCCAACCCCGCTCCTCCTCAAGGCCAGGCCGAGGGAACCTCCTATGAGCCCCACACCTACTATAGCTATCGTGGACATGCCTCAGAAGTCCATGGCGTCGTATATCTCCCTCGGAAGGCCTGGACACTGTATGTCCAGGTAGTACTTGCTAATCCTTATCTTTATCCTGAGGAACTCCCTCATCTCGTCCATGGAATGGTACGTAAAGGGGTTGAGCTGCCTGAGCCTTTCCTCCGGAATCCCTTCCACCTTCACTGGGACCAGGACCTTCTCCCCCCATATGGGATGGGGTTCGTACTCGACCGCCCCCCTCGCTGCCTGGAACAGGAAGAGTTCCGTCTCCTCTATGGAGGGCCCCGTACCACCCACGGGCCTTATCCTCCCGTCCACCTCCCGAAGCTTGGGCTTAGGCTTCCTTATGGTCTCATCCCCGAGCTTCTCCTCTATCCACTCGTACTCGGTCCCCACCCTTCCCGTGGTGTTTATAAGGTAAACGTCTACCGGGTCGTCCCCTTCCTTCCTCTCCTTGAGGAACTCGTAGAACCTCGCCACGTGTTGGGCGTTCCCAACACCCATGGTGAAGGGCAGGCAGTACCTCGAGGCGTACTTCTCCTCCCCCACCCCCTCTATCGTCTGCGCCGGATGTCCCACGGTCCTCCCGTCCGCCAGGACCTTCGCGGCGAACTTCACGTCCTTTATCTTGAAGCGTCCCGACATAAAAAAACCACCCCCCTAAGGAGGTGGTCCTCACAAGGACGATGTGATGTACCTTCGCCTTCTTCCTTTTAAGGATAGCATATCTCGGAGCAAGCTCACCGCATTCTACCCTAAATTTAACCAAATCCCGGACAGAAGTCAATACAAAGGAGATCTCTACACCACCCATCGGGACAGATGCCTAAGTGCCAAAAGCAGTCCGTCCCTCTCCCATCTTGGACCTCCGGGATGGTCCCTGAAGACAGCATCGTGCCACCCCTCTATGTCAAGGGCACCGTCGTAGCCCCCTCTCCTGAGCTCCTTTATGACGAGCCCCCAGTCGGTATCCCCGAGGCCGGGGAAGCAGTGCTCTATCACACCTTCGTGGTAGATCCCATATTTGGCCAGAAGGTCCCTGTGCACGTGGGCGTCCTTCGCGTGGACATGGTATACCTTCCTTCTGAACTCCCTGAGGTTGGCTACGGGATCTATGAACATACATATGAGGTGGCTCGGGTCCCACTCTAAACCCAAGGCGTCAGATGGGACTTCGTTGAAGGCCGCCTCCCACACTTCCGGAAGGCACATCATGTTTATGCCCCCCGGAGGGAGGTGAAACTTCCCCATAGGGCAGTTTTCGAAGGCTATCCTCACGCCGCGGTCCTCGGCGAACTTCGCGTGCTCCCCCCATATCTCCTTAAACTTGGGGAGGCATTCCACAGGTTCCAGGCCCGGCACCCTCCCGGCGAACCCGGCCACCGTACCTATTCCCATCCTTTCGGCCAAGGTTACGGTCTTCCTTACAAGGTCCTTATATTCCTCCTCCCTCTCCGGGTCCATGTGGTTGACATAGAAGCCCGCGAGGCAGGAGATCTCTATCCCCGCACTTTCATATTCCTCCTTGACCTTCAGGGCCTTCTCCTCCCAACCGTCGTTTCCCGGGAAAAAGTCATCCTGTGGGCCGACCCTCAGTTCGGCAGATTTGAAGCCGTTCTCCTTGGCGAAGGATATGTTTTCCAGGCTGTAAGACTGGAGGAATCCTATTTTCATCTCCCCTCCCTTCAGAGGTACACGGGTTCACCCTTCGAGGCGCTCTCGTATATTGCGTCCAATATCCTCATCACGTAGAGCCCTTCCTCGCCCGTGGCTGGGTGGGGCAGGTCGTCCAGGATAGAATCCACGAAGGTCCACATCGCGCTCCGTCTTTCCTTCCCGGAAGGAAACAGCTTTTTGTCCACTAAGTATCCGCCCTCCTCCGTGAAGATCCACCCCTCAAACTCGTAGGTCTCCCTCAGGTTCCTGTGGACCAGCCCACCCTTGGTACCGTACACCCGCGTCTGCATGAACTCCCTTTCGTGCCTATGTATAACCCAGCTCGCCTCCACCTCTAAGATCGAGCCGTCCCTGAAGCGCACTATCCCCACGGCTAAGTCCTCGACCGTGAAGGTCTTCCCCTCCCTCCGGGCCAGCTGTCTCCCCAGGAGGTCGTAAGTGCCTCCCAGGACCAACTCGGGCTCAGGGAAGCCCATGAACCACAGCGCGAGGTCCACCCTGTGCACCCCAAGGTCTATGAGCGGCCCGCCCCCCGCCATCTCCTTCGTGGAGAACCACCCCCCGAAACCGGGTATCCCCCTCCTCCTGTGCCATACCGTGCTTGCGAAGTAGGGCCTTCCTATTACGCCCCTCTCAACTTGGTCCTTAAGGGCTAAGCTTACGGGCTCGAACCTGTAGGAGAAGTTCACCATGAGGCGTCTTCCAACTTCCTTGGCCTTTTCGACCATCCTCTTCGCCTCCTCGGCGTTCAGGGCCAAGGGTTTCTCGCAGAGGACGTGACATCCGGCCTCGAGGGCCGCCAAGGTTATTGGCATGTGGAGGTAGTTAGGGGTGGCTACGCTCACTATGTCCAGGTCCTCCTTCTCTAACATATTTCTGTAATCGGTATACCTCCGCTTCACACCGCACCTTTCCCCTACCTGTACGAGCCTCCCCTCGTCTATATCGCATATGGCAACTACCTCGGCCTTGGGATGGGCCTGGTACGCTTCCACATGGCCCCTCCCCATGCCGAGCCCCACTACCCCTACCTTGAGCGACATCTCACCTCCTTAGGGTATCGGACATGGTCTGCCTTCCTCATCGTACCAGCCGTATTTTTTCCTCATCTCAAGTACCAGCACGTACCTCTCCAAAGGAAGCCCCTTGAAGGCCACATTTGAAGTGCTATAGATGTAACCTCCTCCGGGCATCCCGTACTTCAGGACATATTTGCAGTTTTCTATTATCTCCTCCTCGGTGCCGGTCTGGAGGAGGCTGCACTGGACTCCCCCTATGAGGCAAACTTCCTTCCCGTAAAGTTCCTTTATAACCTTTATATCCATCTCCTTGGCCTGCATGTCTATGGAATGGATAGCATGGGGACGACACGATACTATCTGGTCGAGGATGGGCATTATGTTCCCGTCGGTGTGCTTTATAACATACGCTCCCATATCCCTGTATCCATCTATGAGCTCGGCCAGAAACGGGGTCACGAACTCGGAGAACATGTTCGGGGAGAGAAAGGGACCGTAGTTGAAGGCGTAGTCCGCGCACAGGGCGAACCCGTCCACCACCTCCCTGAGGCGCTTGCCCCTCTCGAGCCTCTCCCTCACCATCCTCTCGGCCTCCCTCTTCATCTCGTCCGGCCTTTCGAACAGGTCCACGACGAAGTCCATCATATTTTGTCCTGAGGGTATACCGTAGGTGGCGTCCCCGTGGCATACGAGGAGGTACCTGTCGCCTGCAAGCTGCCTTATGTAACTAGCGAGCTGGTAAACCCCTTCCTCGTCCGGAGCGTACGTGAGCATAAGTATGGAATAATCCAGCCTCTCTGCCACCTCGACGTAGAGCTCCGCGTTCTCGTGGAGCATCCTATCCCTCTCGGCCGGGCTCGCCTTCTTCCACTCCTCGCCCTCGTGCCAGCTTTTACCCAGGAGTTCCTCGGTAAGCTGGAACTCCAGTTCGAACGTGGGGACGAGCCCCGGGACCGGTGGCTTCAACTCCAGGGCCACTATAGCCCTTTCCCTCGGCGTAAGCTCCATATTTCCCTCCTTCCTGACCCGGACAAATATAGTCCAAAAGGTCCGGGAAATCAATAGAGGACCGTGTAAGGACATCGTTTAATCCGTTCAAACCTGAAAAAGTTTCTTGACTGAGACGAGGTAGCCACCTCCTCGATAGAGGTTCTTGACAGAGGTTCCCTGGGGGGGTATATTCTGAATGAGGAGGTGATATGGTGAGGAGATATAGGGTCCTTTGGGTGGACGATGAGATAGACCTGCTGCGCTCCCATATTATATTCCTCTCGGAGAGGGGGTACGAGGTGACCCCCGCCTCGAACGGTGAGGACGCCGTAGCCCTGTTGCGTAGGGGAAGGTACGATATAGTCCTCCTGGACGAGATGATGGCCGGAAGGGATGGGCTTTCCACGCTCGAAGGTATCCGTGAGGTCGATCCATATATCCCCGTCGTAATGGTCACAAAGATAGAGGCCGAAGAACTTATGGAGGAAGCCTTCAGCCGCCAGATAGACGACTTCCTTACGAAACCTGTGAACCCTTCCCAGGTCCTCTCCGCCTGTAAACGGCTCCTGGAAGGCAGGCAGATAAGGGAGGGAAGGCTCGGTAGGGAGTACTTCGAGGAGGTGAGGAGGATAGAGGCCAAGCTCTCCGGCCCAATGGGCTGGAAGGATTGGATAGAGGTCCACGTCCAGCTCTCGGAATGGGACCTGGAGATCTCGGCATCACAGGACCAGGGGCTCAGGCAGATACACAGGGACCAGAGGAGGGCGTGCAACGTCGCTTTCGGGAAGTACGTTGAGGCTCACTACCCTAAGTGGTTCAGAAGCGTCGACCCTCCACCGCTCTCCGTGGACGTGGTATCGGAGTTCCTCGTGCCGCACCTGCTTTCGGGGAGGAACGTTTTCTTCGTCGTGGTGGACTGCCTTAGGTTGGATCAATGGCTCGCCCTGGAACCTTTGGTAGGGGAACACTTCTCAGTGGTCAGGAATTACTATTATTCTATCCTTCCCACTGCAACTCCATACTCCCGCAACGCAATATTCAGCGGGCTTTTCCCGTCCGAGCTTGCCCAGAGATATCCCGACATCTGGGGCAGGGGGGAGGACGACGAGCACAGCCGCAACAGGCACGAGGCTCAGCTCTTGGAGGTTCAGCTTAAGGCTATGGGGATCAAGCTCCGCAAGGGGCTTAGGTACTTCAAGATCTCGGAAGCAAGGAACGGGGAGAGGTTGTTGACGAGGTTGGGGTCCCTCAAACACTTCCAGCTCGTGGTCGTGGTCGTGAACTTCTTGGACATACTGGCCCACGGGAGGATGGAGTCCGGAATACTGCGGGAGATAACACCCGACGAGGACGCCTTCAGGTCACTCGTGGTCTCGTGGTTCAGACATTCCACGTTGTTCGCCCTTCTGAGGAGCCTGTCCCGTATGGGGGTCACGGTCGTGCTCACGACCGACCACGGCAGCATCCTTGCCTCCCGTTCCGCCTTGGTCCACGGCGACCGTAGGACGTCCACGAGCCTCAGGTACAAGTACGGCAACTCCCTTAACGCTGACCCACGCCAGACCGTCGTGGTCCGGGACCCTGAGGAGTTCGGCCTGCCAAGCCTAACCCCGGCCACCAACTTCCTCTTAGCCAAGGAGGATTACTATTTCGTCTATCCAACCCAGTTCCACGAATATCAGAAGCTATATCGTGACAGCTTCCAACATGGGGGCATATCCTTGGAGGAGATGATACTTCCCGTCGTGACCTTAACGCCAAGATGAGGAAGGTGTGGCGCACATCCTGTCCTGAGGAAACCAGGGAGGTCGGGGAGGAGATAGCGGAGGGCCTCTCCCCTGGGGACCTGCTTGGGCTCTTCGGGGATATAGGTTCCGGGAAGACGGTCTTGGCCCAGGGGATATGTAAGGGTCTCGGGGTGAAGGAGTCGGTTACAAGTCCGTCCTTCGTGATAGTTCAAGAATACCGGGGAAAGTTCAAGGTCTACCACATGGACCTATACAGGATAGAGGACTTCAGGGAGCTGGAGGAGATAGGTTACGAGGATTACTTCTACGGGGACGGGGTCTGCCTTGTGGAATGGCCTGAAAGGGCCGGCCCCCTCTGGCCGGAGGGAGCGATCTGGGTCCACCTCAGAAGGCTCGGGATGGGCGAGAGGGAGATAGTTCTGAGGAGGGGAGGATGTACATCGTGAGCGCATGTCTGGCCGGGGTGAGGTGCAGGTACGATGGGGGGGACAGGGAGGACCCGAAGGTGTTGGAACTTCTGGCGGGAGGGGAAGCAGTGCCGGTCTGTCCTGAACAGCTCGGAGGCCTCCCTACCCCGAGGTCCAGGGCCGAGTTCGTAGGGGGGGACGGGGAAGACGTCCTTGACGGAAGGGCGAGGGTGGTCTCCGAAGAGGGGGTGGATGTGACTGACTTCTTCCTCAGGGGTGCGGAGGAGGTCCTGCGCATAGCCCGTCTGCTCGGGGTAAAGGAGGTCATCTTCAAGGACAAGAGCCCCTCCTGTGGGGTGAGGGTCGTCTGGGTCGAGGGAAGGGAGGTGCCGGGCATGGGGGTGACATCCGCCCTCCTCATGAGGAACGGTCTATCTTTAAGGGCCGCTGGAGGATGAAGTGAAAGAAGTGGTGGAACTTCTGAGGGAGCTCGTGGCCGCAAGGACTGTGAACCCTCCCGGGGACGAGCTTAGGGGGGCCGAGGTTCTAAGGGATTACCTCGAGGGTAGGGGGATACCCGTCGAGGTGGACGAGTTTCTCCCCGGAAGGGCGAACCTCAGGGCTGAGGTCGGGGAGGGAGGGCGTACCGTCCTCCTCACCAGCCACCTGGACGTCGTCCCCCCCGGAAGGGAGGAGCTGTGGGGCGGAGATCCGTTCGTGATGAGGGAGTCCGGGGGCAGGCTCTACGGGAGGGGTACCGTGGATGCGAAGGGAAGCCTCGCCTCTATGGCCGTGGCGGTGGCCGAGCTCTCGGGGGAGAGGTTGAAGGGAAAGGTCAGGTTCGCAGCCGTGGCCGGGGAGGAGGTGGACGGGATGGGGTCCAAAAGGCTCGTAGAGCAAGGCTTCTTAGGGGACGGGGTCGTGGTTGGTGAACCCACAAGCCTCAAGGTAGCGGTGACCCATAAGGGGAGGCTCAGGATCACCTTGACGGTCCCTGGGAGGGCTTCGCATGCGTCCCGACCCGAAGAGGGGATAAACCCTATCCTAAGGGCGGCCGGAGTGATATCGGGCATGAAGCTCCTGTCCGAAAGGTTCTCCGAGAGGAAGCACCCGCTTCTGGGCCCCTGTTCCTTGGTCTTCACCGTAGTGAGCGCCGGGGAGAAGGCGAACATGATTCCAGATTCCTGCCTCCTCCAGATGGACGCAAGGGTCGTCCCCCCTTGGACCGTGGAGGAGGCGAGGGAGGAGGTAGAGAAGTTCGTAGGAAGGCTTTCGGATGAGCTCGGGTTCAAGATATACGTGCAAGTTGAAGCTTTGGGAAGGCCCGCTGCCACACCCCCCGATGAACCCCTCGTGAGGACTGCCATGGACGCTGTGGAGGTCTGCGGGGTGAATCAGGAGGGACCTGAGGGCTTCGGTGCCTGCTGCGATATGCAGCACTTCAGGGCAGCGGGCGTCCCCACGATAATCCTCGGCCCAGGTGAGCTTTCTCAGGCCCACGCCACGGACGAGAGCGTGAAGGAAGAGGAAATCTTGCGGGCGGTCAGGGTGTACAGAGAGCTTGTGAGGAGGTTCCTCTGCTGAACTGGGGGGAGATAGGCCGACAGATAAGGGAGATGTTGAGGGAGAGGGAGGAGGGGAGGAGGAAGGTCCTCGGAAGGATGAGCAGGGCCTTAGGGATTTGGAGGAACCTCAAGGGGAGGCTGGGGACTTTGGCGGAAGAGGTGAGTTACGTCCCTTGGCCCGTGGCCTTCCCCTCGGAGGATCTGGAGCCGAGGGAGGTCCCGGAAGGGCCCAAAAAGCTCTCGGTCCTGGCTGTCGACGGCTCCCAGATATACCCCGATAGGCACGAGGTCTCGTTCTGCTACCTCATAAACATAGGAAGGGTCGCCCTTCACTACGGAACCGGCGAGAGGCCGACACTCGAGGGCAGGCCCTATCTGTTCTTCAGGGACGAGGACATCCACCCCGGAGGGAGCCCGGCCTCCCAGGAGACCGTCTCGCTCCTCCGTTCCGTTATGGAGAGGGAGGCCCTGGCTGATATGGCGGGTTCCTTACCTCCGGAGAGGACCGCCCTGGCCCTCGTGGATGGCCCTCTGCGGATACTTGGAGTGGAAGAATTCAATTACATCGAGTAAATTACGAAGGTTACGCGCTAATCTATCAATCGAGTGAATTGAAATTTACACCTCATTATTTAAAGAGCTAAACTTGTATTATATTGATGAAACAAATCCGGCGAGTCTTACCGAAAAAGCAATTGATAATATGTTAAAACAATTTCGAGAATATCTCATAAAAACCGTGCATATCAAAACCGAACATGTCCCTTATTACATCAAATGGGTTTCAGATTGTTACACTTACCTTCAACATCAGATCACTCACACCTTAAACACTGATCAAAGGCACCATTTCTTAAAACATCTTTCCAAAAAACATGAAGATTGGCAGGTAAAACAAGCCGACTATGCACTTAGATTGTACAACTTTTTTCTTTCTGGGAGAGAGCACGGACGGTCAAGAAACTCATTAAATTCTGAAGATGAATGGAGAAGGCTTGAAGAAAAGACCCACAAGGCTATCAGGCTCCGTCACAGGTCGATAAACACTGAGAAAACATATCTAGGGTGGTTACGTCATTTCCGGGGTTTTGTTGGAGAAAAGCTGCCACAGGATCTGGAAGGAACAGACCTTCAGGACTTTCTCACCCATCTCGCTGTTGAAAAGAGAGTTGCACCAGCCACCCAGAACCAGGCTTTGAATGCCATTTTGTTTGTATACAGACATGTACTTCAAAAAGACATTGAAAACATGCTCCATGCTGTTAGAGCAAGATATAAACGCCGTCTTCCTGTAGTGCTTACAGTTAAAGAAGTTGAGACAATTTTTGACCATATGTCAGGAATTCACAGACTTATGGCCATGCTGATCTATGGATGCGGGCTTCGTCTGATTGAGTGCCTGAGGCTTAGAATAAAGGATGTGGACATTGAGCAGAGTATCGTTATTGTCAGAGGTGGTAAAGGAGATCAGGATAGAAGGACTGTGCTTCCTGAAAGGCTCAAAGACGACCTCATTAAACATATGGCATCCGTGCGATTATTGTATGATCAGGACCGTAACCAGAACATAGATGGTGTTGCCTTGCCTGACGCTCTTGAAAAAAAGTATCCAAATGCTGGCAAGGAATGGGGCTGGTTCTGGCTTTTCCCATCAAAATCCCTTTCAGTTGACCCATATACACACAAAGTGCGGCGACATCACATCCATTCTGCTTCACTGCAAAGAGCATTTAAAGACGCAGTTATAAAGGCAGGTATAACAAAGAGGGCTACTGTCCATAGCCTAAGACACAGCTTTGCCACACACCTGCTAGAAAATGGGTACGACATCAGAACCATTCAGGAACTGCTGGGTCATAGACACTTGCAAACTACAATGGTCTACACCCATGTTGCAGCAAAGAATGTCCTGGGGGTGCGGAGTCCTCTGGATAAATAATCTATGGCAGGCTAGACCATCTCCCTTAAGTTTCATAATCTTGTGCTATTTTTTGCGGTAGTGTTTATGAAATGGAAACATCATTTGCTATCCAGGGAGAGCCTGGAAGATAAATTCATTGGTTCGGCTATTGGGACATTTGTGGGGGATACCTTAGGGATGCCTGTAGAAGGGTGGGGTAGGGCGGCCATTGAGGCACGGTTTGGGCTTTTGACCACATTGGAGGATGGACGTTTCCCCAGAGGGTATTACACAGATGATACAGAGATGATGATTGGTATTTTAGAAGTCTTAGCGGAAAATGGTGATTTTGATCCCAACCTTACTGTCAAGAAATTTCTAGAAAATTTCCATCCTGAAAGAGGATACGGTGGAAGGATATATGTATTGATGGATCGCTTAAGAAAGGGGATACCATGGCATCAAGTAGCAACGGATAGCTTCGGCAACGGTGCAGCTATGCGCATTGCTCCTATAGGATTCTTCTATTTTCATGATATCAAAAATGTTAAAAGGTATGCCATTCTTTCTTGTAAAATCACACACCTTCATCCAGAAGCTATTGCTGGCGCAGTAGCCCAAGCCATAGCTGTAAGTTTGGCAGTAAGCTACGGTATTAGGAATATACCCATCCCAAGGATAGAATTTTTGGATAGGATTATGGAGGAAGTTCTAGATATCCATACCGGTTTTGTTCAAAGGATTTTGGAGATAAAATCTATCTCTAAGTTGGGGCTCAGGGACAATATTCAAAATATAGCCCGTTGTTTTGCTTGCCATGTGAGATCTATAGAGGCAGTTCCTCCAGCCATAGCCTCGTTTCTACTCACAGACACCTTTAAAGATGCAGTTGTAACAGGGATAAATCTGGGTGGTGATACAGATACTATTGGTGCCATGACGGGTGCTATAGCCGGAGCCTATTACGGTTATTCCCAAATTCCAGAAGAATGGATTCAAGTTTTAGAAAATGCCTCCAAAGGCAGAGATTATGTAATAGGGTTGGCAAAAAAGGCTGCAGAGATTCTCTACAGAAGACTTAAGAAATCCTAAGAGAAGCGGCTTTAACCTGGTTGATATATTTTATAACCCCGTCAGCAATACCCTGGGCAATATCATCCAGGTACCTATCATTTGTTAGCCTCCTTGCCTCCTTTTTATTGGTAATAAAGGATACCTCCACTAATACCGAGGGCATTTTAGCCCCCATGAGCACTATAAATGGTGCCTGTTTGACCCCCAAGTCATTGATATCTTTGTAGTTTCTCCTAAGTCTGTGGACCATACACTCTTGTATACATTCGGCAAGAGCACTGGACTTTATAATCATTGAATTAAGAACTAGGTCCCTCAATATCACCTGGAGATCTGAGATATTTTGGGCCGAAGTGGCATTTTCTCTGGCTGCCAACTCTAGTGCGTCCTTATCGGTGGTTAAGTTTAAGTAGTAGGTTTCAATTCCGCAGAAGTTTCTATTTTTATGGGCATTGGTATGGATGGAGATAAAGAGATCAGCCTTTTTGGTATTGGCAATGGCCGTTCGCTCTTCGAGGGGCAAGAAGGTATCATCCTTTCTGGTGAGCACGACCTTGCAGTTAAGCCTTTGTCTGATTTTCCCTTTAAGCCTTTTTGCAATTTTTAAGACCACATCCTTCTCTTTCAACCCATTTCTTCCTAGGGCACCAGGATCCTTCCCTCCATGACCAGCATCGATAACTATCCTTTTTACGTCCCATTCCGGTGGCTTAGCAGTAGCTGTTCGGTGGATATCCTTTTCCTCTTTCAGTCCAATTCCTTTTTGGGTTTTTTCTGTAACGTCAATAATAATCCTGAAAGGATTGGTTAAAGAAAATACCTTGAAATCCTGGATGGCCTTGGTATCTAAAACTACCCTCACAGTATTCGGGGTGTGTTGGGCCACCCTTACCTGTATCAGTAGGCCATCATGGATAGGGACAGATGTTAGGCCAGGTTCTATCCGGGCATCCTTGAGATCAATATACAGGCGCCTGGGTTTATTAAGCTCCGGATCTTCCTTAAGAAGGTGCTTGCTAAAGGATACCTTCTTGTCAATGTCAATAACTACCCTGGTATAGTGGGGGCTTGACCAGTGCCTGATACCAGAGACACGAGCCAGCCTCACCCCCTTTTTGCTATAAGTCTTTCTATCCTGAGAAACTGAGGGTTTAGGTTTGTCTTGAGTCAGTTGATCTAACATCCTCTCGGCCTTTTCTCTCATGTCACCAGAGGGAAAATTTGAAACCACTTTGGTGTACTCATTATAGGCCTTTCCTACGTTATGTTTAAGCTTAAGAAATATCTCAGCTATTTGGTATTGTGCGTCGTCAGCTAAGTTAGAGTAAGGATAACGCTCGGTTAACCGTCTATAATAATTTATGGCTAAAACAAGATCCGTTCTCTTATGGAAGGATTTATATAGTCTGGTATAAAGTTTTCCTATCATAAATAAGGCATCATCAGCTCTAGAACTGTTGACATTATTCCT
>DTYS01000275.1 GCA_012961755.1 Candidatus Latescibacterota bacterium | reverse complement strand
TCCGGGCACACTCCGAAGAGCAGCACCTTGCCTCCCGGGATCACGAGATCGGCGCACCTGGAGACGACCTCCGGGACACCGGTCGCGTCCACCACGATGTCGTACCCCAAGGGAGCCTCCTCCCTCAGAGCTTCCTCGTGGCCGGCCTGTACCGTCCTGTCGGCTCCGAGCACCTCCGCCAGCCTCAGCCTGTCCTCCATCACCTCTACGACCGTGACCGAGGCGGCGCCTGCCACCTTGAGGACCTGGAGGAGGAGCAGGCCTACGGGACCGGCCCCGAACAGGAGGACCATGTCACCGGGCTTGGGCTCGGCCCTCAGTACTCCGTAGACGACGCAGGCTAACGGCTCAGCAAATACCGCCCTTTCGAAGGGCATGTCCGCTACAGGATAGATCACCTTCCCTGGAACTGCCACCTTCTCCGCGAAGCCACCCCCCCTGGTTATACCTATCCCCTGCCAGTTCAGGCAATGGTTGAAGCGCATCCTCCTGCAGAAGTAGCATTCCCCGCAGGGGATGTTGGGGTCGAATGTGACCCTACTGCCCGGCTCTACGTTCGATACATCCCTTCCAACCTCCACCACGGTGCCCACGACCTCGTGTCCGGGTATTATCGGGTACGGGTAGGGAAGCTTCCCCCTCAGGAGGTGGAGGTCGGTGCCGCAGATCCCCGCGGAGTCCACCTCGATCACTACTTCGTCCGGGGCCGGCTCGGGCTCGGGAAGGTCTTCTACCACAGCCCTGCCCGGTCCTTCTATGACCGCTGCCTTCATCTAAAGCCCCAAAAGGTTCCTCCCGCAACCTCGATGGCCTCCCTCAGCGAGAGCCTCCCCTCGTAGAGGGCCCTCCCCACGACCATCCCCTCGACGCCTAAGTGTTCAAGTTCCTTCACCTTACAAACATCTCCCAAGGAGGATATACCTCCGGAGGCTATGAGCTTAAGTCCTGTAGATTCGGTAAATTTCCTTATAGCCTCGATGTTCGGACCTGAGAGCGCTCCGTCCCTAGAGATGTCCGTGTAAAGCGCCCTGACGACCCCAAGGTCCCTCATCCTGAGCCCGAGTACGGAGGGGGGAAGGCCCGAGCCCTCGGTCCACCCCTTCACGGCCACCTCCCCGTCCTTCACGTCCACACCTACGATTATCCTCTCAGGTCCGAACCGGCGCACCGCCTCCGCCACGAGCTGGGGCTCCTCCACGGCCGCTGTTCCCAACACCACCCTCTCCACCCCGGCATCCAGGACCCTACCTATGGCCTCCAGGGACCTGAGCCCTCCCCCGAGCTGGATCGGAACCTCCACCGCCTTCAGGATTCGGGATACGACCTTCCAGTTCCTGGGCATCCCCTCCCACGCCCCGTCCAGGTCCACCACGTGGATTAGCCTCGCACCTTCATACTGCCACACGAGCGCCGCACGCACTGGGTCGTCGGAGTACACCTTCTCGCTTCCCCTCTCCCCACGGAGGAGCCTCACGCACCTTCCTCCCTTTATGTCCACGGCCGGGAGGACGAGCATCAGAGCCTCCCAAAGTTCTCCAGGAGTTTAAGACCCGTCCTCTGGCTCTTCTCGGGATGGAACTGCACCCCTAAGACGTTCCCCCTTCCGACGGCGGATGCGTAGGATATCCCGTACTCGGTCTCGGCTACGATATCCTCCGGATCCTCGGGCTCGACGTAGTACGAATGGACGAAGTAGAAGAAGGACCCGTCCTGGATTCCGGAGAAGAGCGGACCAGGTTTCCTGATGTGCACCTGGTTCCATCCTATCTGGGGGACTAGGAGGCCGTCCGGGAACTTCCTCACCCTTCCCTCGAGGAGCCCGAGGCCCTCGTACCTTCCCCCTTCTTCGCTCTCCTGGAACAGGAGCTGGAGCCCCAGGCATATCCCCAGGAGGGGGGTCCCCCTCCCCACGGCCTCAACTACGGCCTCCGCAAGCCCCCTCTTCCTCAGCTCCTCCATGGCGTCCCCGAAGGCCCCGACGCCCGGAAGGACCAGCTTCCCGGCCCGGGCCACGGCGTCCGGGTCCGAGGAGACCTCCGCTCGGAAGCCCATCCTCTGGAAACCCTTCTGGACGCTCCTGAGGTTCCCCATCCCGTAGTCAACTATCACTATAAAGCTCATCCCTAAGCTCCCCGGAGCGTTTCGTAGCAGCCTCCACGGCCCCCATAACTGCGGCCCTGAACATCATCTTCTCCAAGGCGTAAAGGCCTGCTATGGTGGTCCCACCCGGGGAGGTCACCCTTCCCCTGAGGGACGATAGGTCCTCCCCCGTCTCCTTCGCCATCTTGGCCGCGCCCAGTACCGTGCCCAGGGCGAGCTTGAGGGCTAAGTCCCTCGGAAGGCCTACGAGCACCCCTCCGTCCACGAGGGCCTCTAAGAACGTGTACACGTAGGCAGGGCCGCTTCCTGAAAGCCCCGTTACCGCGTCCATAAGTTTCTCTTCCGTCCTCACCACCTCGCCCACCACCCCGAGCAGGGCCTCGGCCCTTTCGAGATGCTCATCGGAGGCCCACTTTCCGGGGCATACGGCCGAGATTCCGACCCCTACGAGGGCAGGGGAGTTGGGCATTGCCCTCACGACGGGGTAACTCCTTCCCAGCCTTCCCTCCAAAAAGGCCGTGGGCACGCCGGCAGCTACCGACAGGAGCATACCCCCGTCGGGGAGCGAACTTCCTACCTCGTCCAGGACCTCCTCCACCTTACCCGGCTTCACGGCTAAGACCACCACGTCCGCGTCTTGTACCGCCTCGGGGTTCGAGGATACGACCTTCGCTCCGAGCCTTCCTGCCTCCTCCCTCCTTAGGGGCAGGGGGTCCCAGACCGAGACCTCGATCCCCTCCCTCCTCATCCAACCCCTGAGGAGACTAGTGCCCATGTTCCCAACACCCAGCAGAGCTACCCTCATCTCGGCTCCCTGTCGAGCTCGAAGGCCCTGTGGAGCGCCCTCACAGCCCTCTCCCCCCGTTCCTTCCTCACTACGCACGATATCCTTATCTCAGATGTTGTTATCATTTCTATATTTATCCCTTCGTCGGCCAACGCCTTGAACATCTTGGCCGCCACGCCCGCATGGGAGCGCATACCCACCCCGACGATCGAGACCTTGGCCACATCCTCGTCGGCGGTGACCTCCTCGGCCCCCACCCTGGCCTTGGTCCCCTCACAGATTGCCAAGGCAGTCTTGAGGTCGGATGTACTCACGGTGAAGGATAGGTCCGTGAAGCCGTCCTGGCTCACGTTTTGGACTATCATGTCGACGTTTACGTTGGCGTCCGCCAAGGGTGAGAATATGGCCGCGGCCACGCCGGGCCTGTCCGGAACCCTCCTTATCGTGACTTTGGCCTCCTTGGTATCCAAGGCTATCCCCCTCACTAAGACCTTCTCCATAGCAGGGTCCTCCCTCTTTATTATAGTCCCGGGTTCGTCGCTGAACGTGGAACGTACGTGGACCTCGACCCCGTACTTCGTGGCGAACTCCACCGACCTTGCCTCCATGACCTTGGCACCCGAACTTGCCAGCTCCAACATCTCGTCCCCCGAGATCACGGGGATCTTCTTAGCCTCAGGGACTATCCTGGGGTCGGCGGTGAAGACGCCCTCTACATCCGTGTATATCTCACACTGCTCGGCCCCCAGGGCATAGGCCAAGGCCACGGCGGTCCTGTCGGAACCTCCCCTGCCCAAAGTCGTTATCTCTCCCTCCGTGCTCAAGCCCTGGAAGCCTGCGACTATCACTATCTTTCCCTCAGAAAGTTCCTTCCTCACCCTGGACGTGTCGACCTCTAGTATCCTGGCCTTCCTATGGCTCGTGTCGGTCATTATTCCGGCCTGCGGGCCCGTGAGGGATATGGCCGGGTACCCCATATCCTGTATGGCCATCGCTAAGAGCGCCATAGACATCTGTTCCCCGGACGATAGCAGCATGTCCATCTCCCTGGGAGGGGGCTCCTCCGCCACCTCCTCGGCTAAGCGTATGAGGTTGTCGGTGGTCTTGCCCATGGCGCTCACGACCACGACGAGGTCGTGACCTTCTTCCTTCTTCCTTAAGACCCTCTCGGCCACCTTGCGGATGAGTTCAGGGGTCGCCACAGAACTTCCCCCGTACTTCTGCACCACGAGAGCCATATGCCCTCCCTCATCTCAGGAAGATCTCTATCAACTTGTGTCCCTCACGAACCCTGAGCCCGGACCCGGCCTCCCACTCGGAAAAGGCTCCTACATGGACTCCCCCTGGCCAGAAGGCGAAGGGAACGGGTTCGGGGGTGTGAGTACGGACCGGGATCGGGGTGCGATGGTCAGGAAGCACTAAGATCCTTCCCCCGAGCTTCATAATGCCCTCGAGGAGGGGCCCGACGACCTTTTCGTCGAAGTCCTCTATCGCCCTTATCTTGTCCTGGACGCTTCCTGAGTGCCCCGCCTCGTCAGGGGCCTCTACGTGGAGGAAGACGAAGTTCATATCCTTCAGTATCTCCAGAGCGCAGGAGGCCTTCCCCTCGTAGTTGGTGTCCAGGTATCCCGTAGCACCCGGGACGTCGAACACCTCGAGCCCTGCTAAGATCCCTATGCCCTTCACGAGGTCCACCGCTGATATGACCCCTCCCTTAAGCGGGAAGGGGGACAACTTCGGGGTCCTTCCCCCTCCCCACGGCCATATCATGTTCGCAGGCCTCCTACCTTCTGCGAGCCTCCTCCGGTTCAGCTCGGAATTCTTGAGGATCTCCTCGGACGCCCTCATAAGCTCCAGGAGAAGGTCCGCCCCTTCGCCCTTAGGCAGGTAATCCTCGACGGGCCTTCCTGTTATGTCGTGGGGTGGAGTAGTGATCAGGTCCTCGTATCCGCCCCTTAGGACGAGGAGGTGCCTGTACGAGACCCCAGGGTAGAACCTCAGGTCCTCGGAGCCCAGGCTCCTTTGGAGGAGGGATATAAGTTCCTTCGCCTCCCGTGTAGATATGTGACCCGCGCTGTAGTCGGCCATTATACCGTCCTCCACTGTGACCAAATTGCACCTGAAGGCGACCTCGTCATCGGAGAGCTCCACGCCCATGCTCGCAGCCTCGAGGGGTGCCCTGCCGGTGTAGTACTTCTTAGGGTCGTAGCCCAGGACCGAGAGGTTGGCGACGTCCGAGCCGGGGAGCATCCCCTCGGGGATCGTGCGGACGAGTCCTCCGGTCCCCTCCCTCGCCACGAAGTCCATGTTCGGGGTCCTCGCCACCTCAAGGGGCGTCCTTCCGCCGAGTTCGGGAAGGGAGTAATCCGCCATCCCGTCGCCCACGAGCACGGCCACCTTCATGTCAACCCCCTGTAGGGAAATATACATCAATATTTCCCTTAGGGCAAGTCCGATGCTACGTGGGGCATACTGAGGTCTTCCACAGCAGATAATTTCGGGACCTCCCGATGAATATAACCCTTACCCCCACCTCTGTCAAGGAGGGGTCCCAAAAATTAGTTGCGTACCGGGAGAAAAAGATTTATATTTCCTAAGACGGGCTTCCATTGGAAGCTGAGGATGGAAGCCGGGTCCTGGACCTTGGTCGGCCGAACTTCCGGATGTACGTCGACGGCCCTATATAAGACGGAAGTCCAATGTACGGAGGAAGATGGGGCACGGGGGACCTCCGGTCCACGACCCCTTCTGGGTGGGGGCCCGATGCCCCGAGGAAACTGTTGCATCCTCAGTGTGGGACAATGGTGATGAAAAGGAGGTGCTATGCGCTTGCTGTGCACGGGAGCGATCCTGCTGTGGGCCCTAAGCGCGCGGGCCGAGGTGCCTCGCGTGGGGGTGGCCGTGGGCACGGTCACAGTGGAAGGGAAGCAGTGGCAGAGGATAAGCTTCAGGCCCGACATCCCCATAGGGCCCTTCGGTGTGGCGCTGGACATAGAGCTCTTCCTGGACCAGAAGGGGAACATAAGCAAGAAGGGATGGGACTTCTCCACAGGACAGGCTGCGAGGGAGACGATATTCAGGAAGATATACTACGTTCGTTACGGCAAGCCTATGGAACCGATCTTCATGAAGGTCGGAGCCTTGGACGATGTCACGTTAGGTTACGGGCTCATAGTCGACGGTTATACCAACGCCTTAGAGTACCCCTCGGTCAAACGGATAGGCTTCCAGGGGGACGTGAGGCTCGGGGGAGGGCTCAGGCTCCAATGGGTCGTGAACGACTTAGACGACGCCTTCACCGGGGGGCCGTGGTTCGCAGCCAGGGCCTCGGCCCCCCTGATCGGGAAGCTCAGGATCGGGGGGACGTTCGCGGTGGACTTGAACCAGTTCGCTGGGCTCAAGGACAGGGACGGGGACGACGTGCCGGATGCTATGGACCCCTTCCCGGACGACGGGACCGCTTGGACGAACACCGATGCGGACTCGGATTTCCCCGACGAAATACCTGACTACAGGGTGGTGAAGGGGGATACGGTCTGGGTCGACACCTTGGACATAAACGGGGACAACATATACGACCGTGGGGAATATAGGAACCTGAGAGCCGAAAGAGCCGAACCCTTCAAGAAGAGCGAGAACAAGGACGGGATAGCCATAGTGGGCGTGGACTTGGGATATCCGATCTTGGAAGGTCCGGTGAAGCTCGAACTCTACGGACAGGCGGCCAAGTTCCTGACCGGGGACGAGGAGCGCAGGGGAGGATGGGGGTTCGCAGCGCCTGGGTTGAGGCTCGTGGCCGGCCCATTGAGGGCGAGGTTGGAGTACAGGAACTTCCAGGGGAGGTTCCGTCCGGAGTACTTCAACGATATGTACGAGCTTGAGAGGGCGAGGATCGTGGGGGATTCCGCCGTGACCAAGGAGGCCGGGTTGGACTCGGTCTCCCTTAAGGGCGTCTTCGGCAAGGCCGTGCTCAGGATTATGAACATCATATCGGTCAGGGCCTCCTACCAGTACCTATCCGGAGAAGAGAGGAACCAGAGGTTCTACGTGGACGGGAGGGCGTTGGAGCCGCTGCTGAGCCAGGTTCCGAGGCTGGGCGAGGTCTCAGCGTACTACCACAAGGACCACATAGACACGAAGGAGGCAGGGTTCTTCGATCCCACCCCTAACACCATCTACGGATATAGGATAGGGTTCAAGGTAGGGGATGGGGTCCAGCTCGTCTGGCACACCCACTACCAGTACACGGGCACATCCAAAGATCCCAAGAGGCACAAATATGTGACCGTAGAGACGGAGGTCAAGTTCTGAGGGGACTCACCGATAGACAGAGGCAGGTCTACGATTTCATAGCCGATAGTATCTCCTGTAACGGTTTCCCCCCGACCATAAGGGAGATAAGGGAAGCCTTCGGGTTCTCGTCCACCAACGCGGTCTTCGCGGTCTTGGAAGCGTTGGAGAGGAAGGGGTACATAAGGAGGCATCCCTCTATGGCCAGGGGGATAGAGCTTCTGGGAGGGCTCCCGCCGGGGGCGGAGGGGGTTAGGGTCGTACCGGTTATAGGGAAGGTGAGGGCCGGTGAGCCGATCTTAGCCCAGGAGAACGTGGAGGGGACCTTGGCCGTGAGCAGGGCCTTCGTCCCGCCGGGGGATGCCTTCGCCCTCAGGGTCGAGGGTGACAGCATGGTCGGGGCAGGAATCCTGCCGGGTGACTACGTTATAGCCGTCTGTCGGCCTAACGCTCAGAGGGGGGACATAGTTGTGGCGGTCTTAGGGGAGGAGGCCACGGTCAAAAGGTTCGTTCCGAAGGGGAACAAGGTCTTGCTCGTTCCCGAGAATCCCAGGTACGAACCCATAGTCGTGGACGGGTCCTCAGAGGAGTTTAGGATAGCAGGGAAGGTCGTGGCACTGATGAGGAGGCTTTGATGCTTCGCTCCAGGAGCCCTTACTGTCAGGATTGTGGGAGGTGTTTCGATCTGGAGGAGCTTCCTCAAAGGGCCGAGATCGAGAGGATAACGAGGGAGGTCCTGAGGAGGCTCCAGGAGAGGGCGAGCGAGCTGGGGGAACCTCCAAGGGCCGTGGTCGGGGTCTCGGTGAGGCACGTGCACCTCACGAGGGACGCCTTGGCCGCCCTCTACGGCCCGGGGCACACCCTCCATAAGCTGAGGGACCTGTACCAGCCCGGGCAGTACGCGGCCCAGGAGACGGTCGCCGTGGTGGGGCCGAGGATGAGGGCCATAGAGAGGGTGAGGGTGCTGGGACCCCTCAGGGACCATACCCAGGTCGAACTCTCACGGACCGACGGGTTCTACCTCGGGCTCGAACTTCCCGTGAGGGCCTCGGGGGACATAGCGGACACCCCCGGGGTCACCCTGGTAGGACCTTACGGTTCCCTGACCCTGAAGGAGGGAGCCATAAGGGCGGACAGGCACGTCCACATGTCCGTAGAGGACGCCGAGAGGTGGGGCTTCGAGGATGGGGAGATAATTCAGGTGAGGGTGGCAGGGGACAAGGAGCTCATGTTCGGCAAGGTCAGGGTGAGGGTCTCCTCCGACTATAGGACCGAACTACATCTGGACACCGACGACGCTAACGCGGCCGACCTTTCGTGCGGCGACCTCGTGGAGCTGATGAAGTTATGAGGCTTCCCCCTCCTCAGCAGAACTATAAGCTTGCCTTTGACATCCCTGGGGGTTGACTCCACTTTGCCCAGCTCGGCACTTGTGGGTTCTGACGCGACCACCTTCTTGCCATCCAGCTTCCCAAAGACCGACGGTTTTGAGCTACTCTCAGGCATAAGGCATCGCGGCCCGGATTTAAAAGAAGTTGAAGTCAACGTCCTATCCGAAGAAACAATGGGCATCTAC